>CAZRSL010000027.1:0-4548 GCA_964602785.1 uncultured Prevotella sp. | reverse complement strand
TCGAAACTTGGATTGTTGAACCTAAAGCAGTGGCCGTCCCCTGTGGCGGCCATTAAGCGATGTCCTATCCTATTAATCCTTCTGACATCAAGGTGTACCGCCGTAGGAAAGTGTATCAAAATGATGCCGGAGGCATCATCGTTCTATAAAAAGAAGTATCAAAATGACACTGGATGCGTCATCGCTCTATAAGAAGAGGCATTCAAATGATGCCGGAGGCATCTCCTTTCTATAACCGTGGGTGCTTGCACCCACGGAACCCCCGACTCTCCACCAATCGACCCCAGCGGGGTCGCCCTTCTGTAAAGTAATTCCTGATGCTCTTGCATCTGACAAATAAAATGTATACTTTTGCATCGCGATAAAACAAAGAATCACACCCATGAGCTACTATCAGAACTATTATCATATTGTGTTCCGCACCCATAAGTCACAGCGGACAATATCCGAGCAGAATGAGAGGCTGTTGTATATGTATATATTTGGTTTTTGCAGAAATCATGGTGTTAATTTACTCCGCATCAATGGAATGCCTGACCACATACATCTCTGTGTGTCTATACCACCAGATATGGCGGTGGCAGACTTCGTGAGGGAACTGAAGAAGGCCTCAAGTCATTATCTGAATAATCACCCTAAAGAGTTTCCCATGTTTGAAGGGTGGGCTGCAGGCTATGCCTGTCTGACTTACAGCAATAGGGAGAAAGATGCCGTGGTCAACTATATAAAAGGACAAAAAGAACATCATAAGAGGATTACTTTTGCCGATGAAATGATAAGCATCTTAAAAGCGGCAGGTCTGTCTACCGACACTCCTTATTTCAAGGCGGATTGGATTGAATAGATGGGCGACCCCGCTGGGGTCGGGTGGGGGTATATGCTTGTTCCGAGGGTGGCAAGCACCCTCGGTTATAGAGCGGCGATGCCTTCGGCATCATTCTGATGCACTTTCCTACGTTGGCACATACTGATGTCAGACGGATAAATAGGATGTGACATTGCTTTATCCCAAATCTGTTATTAGGAAAAGATGATGCCGGAGGCATCGCCGCTCGATAACCGTGGGTGCTTGCACCCACGGAATTCCGACTCTCCACCACCCGACCCCGGCGGGGTCGCCGAATAGCCACTTTGGTAGAAATGATCGAATTACACAGAAGGGCGACCCCGCTGGGGTCGAAGATATATGAACCACAACTACCCAGGGTGCAAGCACCCTGGGTTATAGAAAGGTGATGCCTCCGGCATCATTTTGACACCTCTTCTTATGGAGCGGTGATACATCCGGCATCATTCTGACACATCTTCTTGTCGAGCGGTGATGCCTCCGGCATCATTCTGACACGCTCTCGATTAGGCACATCGGTCGTTAGAAACCGATAATGCCTCCTGCATCATCGCCCTATTAGAAGAGGTATCAGAATGATGCTGATGTATCACCGTTCTATAAGAAGAGGCATCATCGCCCTATTAGAAGAGGTATCAGAATGATGCTGGATGTATCACCGTTCTATAAGAAGAGGCATCATCGCCCTATTAGAAGAGGCGTTAACATGATGCCGGAGGCATCGCCATTCTATAAGAAGAGGTGTCAGAATGATGCCGGAGGCATCGCCGCTCTATAACCGTGGGTGCTTGCACCCACGGAATCCCGACTCTCCACCAATCGACCCCGGCGGGGTCGCCGAATAGCCACTTTGGTAGAAATAATCGAATTACACAGAAGGGCGACCCCGCTGGGGTCGAAGATATATGAACCACAACTACCCAGGGTGCAAGCACCCTGGGTTATAGAAAGGTGATGCCTCCGGCATCATTTTGACACCTCTTCTTATGGAGCGGTGATACATCCGGCATCATTCTGACACATCTTCTTGTCGAGCGGTGATGCCTCCGGCATCATTCTGACACGCTCTCGATTAGGCACATCGGTCGTTAGAAACCGATAATGCCTCCTGCATCATTTTGCTATTCCGCAAGCCATCCCATCATTGGGCATGATGAATCATGCCCCTACGAAATAGACAGATTGACAGTGCTTTGTAGGGGTATGATTTATCATGCCCGTCTTATCGCAGCCTTTTGACACAGTAAGTATGCCTTGATGTTTGACGGATTAAAAATAGGAAGGGACATTGCTTTATGGCCGCCACAGGGGGACGGCCACTGCAAGAGGATGACAACGCTCAACTCTCAATCCTATTCTATTCATCACTAAACATTAATCATTAAGGCAATTCATCATTCAACACTCAACATTCAACATTAACATATTTTGTGCAGTTTTGTTTGGCGGGTTGGGAAATAATGCCTAAATTCGTTGCCAGAAACAGATGGCGACGCAGATGATAGAGAGGTTTGACGAATACCTGCTTTCCGAGCGGCACTACTCGCCGGGCACCGTGGAGCGGTACAACACCGCACTGAGGAGCTTCGAGGAGTACTTCACCCGCCTCGACGACGGGCTGTCGTGGCAGACGGTCGACGCCGACGTGGTGCGCGACTGGGTGGCCGACTCGCTCGACCACGGGCTGACACCCTCCACGGTGAACACCAACCTCTGCGCCCTGCGTACATTATATAAATATGCGCTGCGCGAAGGGCTGGTGGAGCACGACCCCATGCGCACCATCGGTGGTATGAAGAAGCGTCGTCCGCTGCCAAACTTCGTCCGCGAGGACGACATGGACCGCGTGCTCGACCGCGAGAAGTGGGGCGACACCTACGACGACCAGCTCGACCGCACGATCCTGCTCACGTTCTACGAGGCAGGACTCCGCCTGAGCGAACTGGTGGGGCTTGACGACGATGGCGTCAGCTTTGTCAACTCCGAGCTGAAGGTGCTGGGCAAGCGCAACAAGCAGCGCGTGGTGCCGTTTGGCCGCGAGCTGGCCGACGCTTTGCGAGGCTATGCCGACCGCCGCGACCGTGAGGTGGTGAGGCTCTGCCCCGCCTTCTTCGTCGACAAGAAGGGTCGGCGGCTGCGCGACTACAACGTGAGGGAGAGGGTGAAAGCCCGCCTTTCCAGCATCAGCACTCTGGCCAAGCGGTCGCCCCACGTGCTGCGCCACACCTTCGCCACCGCCATGCTCAACCACGGAGCCGGGCTGGAGAGCATACAGAAGCTGCTCGGCCACGCCAGTGTGGACACCACGGAGATATACACCCACACGACGTTTGAGCAACTGAAGAAAGTGTACAACAACGCCCATCCACGGGCCTGAACCTTTAATAATAACCCTTTAAAAACGGAGGTAACTATGGAGATCAACATCAAGTCGATTCACTTCGACGCAACCGAGAAGCTTCAGGCTTTCATCAACAAGAAGGCCGAGAAACTGCAGAAATCGTTTGAGGACATACAGAAAGTGGACGTGCAGCTGAAGGTGGAGAAGCCGGCCCAGGCCATGAACAAGACCACGAGCTTGAGTGTGGTGGTGCCTGGCACGACGCTTTTCGTTGAGAAGACCTGCGACACGTTTGAGGAGGGTGTCGACCTCTGCCTCGACTCGATGAAGGTGCAGCTGACGAAGTATAAGGAGAAACTGCGCAGGCATTGAAGAGCTTAAAGTTTAAAGTTAAAAGTTTCAAGTTTAAAGTTGGAAGTTTAAAGTTGGAAGTTAAAAGTTGGAAGTTAAAAGTTGGAAGTTTTTAAGTTTCAAGTTGATAGTTGCTACTTAATCAACTTCTGCAAGCTATCCGATTGCATTGACGCCTGCGGCATTTGGCATCGAAACCAACCTTTGAACTGTTGACAATGAATAGATAGACGGCAGCGTCGTAGACGCTGAATCATGCTTAACAGCCCCAGTCTAAGGGAGCGTGGCGACCCCAGACTGGAGTGGTACGAAAGTGCCTCAGCCGTTTCACTTTTCTGCCTCAGCCGTTTCACTAATGTGTCTCAGCTGAGGCAGATTAGTAGCACGGCTGAGGCAGGTTGTGAAGGAGGCTCTTTCAGACCGCCGGTGTGGCTCTTTGGCAGGCCGAGGGGCGCGGGTTTGGGTCAGCGCGGAAATACTAAAGAACTCAAAAAAAGCGTGGGCACACAAAAAAAAGCCATTAAAATTTTGGAAGTTCAAAAATAATGCCTAACTTTGCAGCCGTTTTACGACCTGTGCGTATCGGAGCGCCCTCCCTGAGACGGCTGCAAAGATCTTGCCTCTTTAGCTCAGTTGGCCAGAGCACGTGATTTGTAATCTCGGGGTCGTTGGTTCGAATCCGACAAGAGGCTCTTCACGGAGGTTGTGAAACAACAACGACAAAGGAGGACATAAAGGGTGGTTACCAGAGTGGCCAAATGGGGCAGACTGTAAATCTGCTGGCTCTTGCCTACGGTGGTTCGAATCCATCACCACCCACTTGCCCGAAAGGGCGATGCGGAAATAGCTCAGTTGATAGAGCACTAGCCTTCCAAGCTGGGGGTCGCGGGTTTGAGCCCCGTTTTCCGCTCAAAGTGAAGAAGAAGCTACGGAAGCTTGCTGTTATAGCTCAGCGGTAGAGCACTTCCTTGGTAAGGAAGAGGTCACGAGTTCAAATCTCGTTAACAGC
>CAZRSL010000026.1:0-36029 GCA_964602785.1 uncultured Prevotella sp. | reverse complement strand
AAAGCGGTCGAACATTAATGATGGCCGCCACAGGGGACGGCCACTGCAAGTGGATACTGTGCAGGTTAAGTCTTTACCCAAATCGTTCATTAGTATGTGATAGTCATAAGATGATGCCGGAGGCATCGCCGCTCTATAACCCAGGGTGTATCATAATTCAAGCATTACGTAGCATTATTAATCTTCCCCCATCAAACTGTACTATTCCACTTGCAGTGGCCGTCCCTTGTGGCGGCCATTATTAATGTTCGACCTCTTTTATAGCGGTTGCGACATTGTTTTATGGCCGCCACAGGGGACGGCCACTGCAAGTGGATGATGGGAGTGTAGGGGCATGATTTATCATGCCCGCCATCAGTGAAGTGGCAGCGATCCGGGCATGATGAATCATGCCCCTACGATGAGGCTGGATGAAGTGAGCTTGCTGTCGGTGTGCACTTGGAATTTAAGTCTTTAAATCGATTTTCCCCTCAAATGTTTGGGCGTTTGAGGGGATTTTATTAATTTTGCTCGTGGATGGCACTGTGGCCCGGTGGGGTCTGTGCCACCCGACGACATATTAGAAACAAACAAGCATTCGCTATTATTTCGCGTTTAGCCAAGAGCCTCGGAAACTCTATTTGGTATAACAAGCACGGAAATAATATGTGACAGGTGGCTTCGTATGGAAGCCTCTATGTCAACCCAGATAGGCAATGCACACGCATGAGCGTGGTGCATTCTTATGGGTTGACTGGGGTACCATTCCGAGGCCGCCCCGTGCTAAACGCGGTAAGAGTGTCATCACGCTCTTTTCGTGTTTTGGCGGATTGATAGCCATGCAGAACTGACTATTAATCGCCATGGCAAACAAAAATCTTAATGCCGCAAAAGCGGCAAAGAAGGATGAGTTCTACACGCAACTCTCCGACATTGAGCGCGAGTTGCAGCACTATTGGCCGCACTTCAGGGGCAAGACCGTGCTGTGCAACTGCGACGACCCCTACGAGAGCAACTTCTTCAAGTACTTCGCCCTCCGCTTCAACCAGCTTGGACTGAAGAAACTGATTTGCACCTGCTACAACGGGTCGCCAGTGCAAGGCAACGAACTATTGCTCCACTTCGACGGATTCGATGAAGAGCCGAAGAAGCAGGCTTATGAAGTGGAGATAACGGAGGTGAAAGACATGAATGGCGATGGGGCAGTCGACCTGTCGGACGTGCGCTATTTGCTTGAGAACGACAAAAACACATTGCATACCTTGCAATCGGGCGATTTTCGCTCGGCTGAGTGCATTGCCCTGTTGAAGCAAGCCGACATCGTGGTTACCAATCCGCCGTTCTCGTTGTTTAGGGAATACTTGGCGCAATTAGTGAAATATGATAAGAAGTTTATAATTGTGGGTCGGCAAATGGCTGTAACAAATAAGGATATGTTCCCACTAATCCAGCAAAACAAAATGTGGTTAGGATATGGATTTAAGGGGGCTGCTGCTCATTTCTTTTCTCCTTATGAAGATGTTGCAGCTTCTGGCGACCATCGTAAAGGAATGATTCGTGTCTCTGGTGTAACGTGGTTCACTAATCTGGAAATACCCAAACGAAATGATGAACTTGATTTGGTTTGCCACTTCACTCCAAGTAGATACCCCAAATATGACAACTACAATGCAATCGATGTGGGAAAGACTGCTGACATTCCATGCGATTATGATGGAATAATGGGAGTTCCCGTTACATTCCTTGACAAGTATAATCCCAATCAGTTTGATATTATATGGCAAGCGAGTGGTAACACAAGGGCTTCAGCTCCTAAAGAAAAGCTCAAAATATTGGGGTATAAGCCGCATCCAGAGGATAGAGGTGGATGCGGTGTGATAAATGGTAAAAGACAATACAGCAGAATCTTCATCCGCAACAAACATCCACAAGCCTTATGATGACGATAAAGGAAATGAAAGTAACCGTTGGGGAGATAACCGACGGCTACACTAACAACGACGAGCAGGGCGTGCGCGGCTATGGCGGCCGCTTGGACATCCGCCCTCCCTACCAGCGCGAGTTCATCTACAACGAGCGGGAGCAGCAGGCGGTGATCACCACCGTGCTCCATGGCTACCCGCTCAACGTGATGTACTGGGTGAGGCGGAGCGACGACGCCGACTGCCCCTACGAGGTGATGGACGGTCAGCAGCGCACGCTCTCGCTCTGCGAGTATGTGGCGGGCAAGTTCAGCTACGACTTCAAAAACTTCTTCAACCAGCCCGCCGACATCCAGCGGCTCATCCTCGACTACCCTCTCACCATCTACGTCTGCGAGGGCGAGGCGTCGGAGAAGCTGGCGTGGTTTCGCACCATCAACATAGCCGGCAAGCCGCTCAACGAGCAGGAGATAAGCAACGCCGTCTATGCCGGGCCGTTTGTGAGCGACGCCAAACGCCACTTCTCGAAGAGCAACTGCGGAGCGTGGCGGTTGGCCAAAGACCTCGTCAACGGCACGCCCATCCGCCAAGACTACCTGAAGCAGGCCTTGCAGTGGATGGCCGACCACGAGACGCGGCAGGGCCACCGGCAGACGCTCGTGGGCTATATGGCCGCCCACCAGCACGACCCCAACGCCAACAATCTGTGGACCTATTTCCAGAACGTGGCCAACTGGGCCATCACCAACTTCGACCTCCGCCGCTTCCGCCGCATAATGAAGGGTCTCGACTGGGCTCTCTACTACGACAAGTATCACGACAAGACGCTCGACACCGCCGCCATGGCCCAGCGGATAAGCCAGCTGCTGCGCGACGGCGACATACAGCGTCCGCAGGGCATCATACCCTACGTGCTGACGGGCGACGAGCGCAGCCTCGACCTGCGAGCCTTCCCCGAGGACATCAAGTTGGCGGTGTATGAGGAACAGCACCACCGTTGCGCCCTGTGTGGCCGCGAGATGGACTACGAGTTTATGGAGGGCGACCACATAACGCCGTGGCGCGAGGGCGGCCGCACGGTGAAGGAGAACTGCCAGATGCTCTGCCGCGACTGCAACCGCCGCAAGGGCGCGCGCTGAACACACCGTATAGAGACATCCACAATGTAGGGGCATGATTCATCATGCCCTAAATGGCGAATGTTGCCCGATGGCGGGCATGATGAATCATGCCCCTACGTTAGGGCGATTGCTTATATTCATTATTGCCGCCTCGAACCAATGGCTCGCGGCCCAGTGCTGGTTGAATAAGATAACGCTCCTTACTCCCACCTCCTTACTCCTTACTCCATTTCTTCTTTAAATCATGTGTCCAAAATTTCTGTAAGTCGAAGATTTTTTGTAATTTTGCAAGGTTAAAAGCTTAACGTTTCAAATGGCACAAGACAACAACCCAGAAAGCAACTATTCCGCGCGTAACATTCAAGTGCTGGAAGGCCTTGAGGCTGTGCGCAAGCGCCCCGCCATGTACATTGGCGATATAAGCGAGAAAGGACTTCATCACCTGATCAACGAGACCGTCGACAACAGCATCGACGAGGCCATGGCCGGCTTCTGCCACAACATTGAGGTAACGCTCAACGCCGACGGCAGCTGCACCGTGGAGGACGATGGCCGCGGCATTCCTGTCGACGAGCACAAGAAGCTGCACAAGTCGGCCTTGGAGGTGGTGATGACCGTGCTCCACGCCGGCGGCAAGTTCGACAAGGGCTCCTACAAGGTGTCGGGCGGACTTCACGGCGTCGGCGTCAGCTGCGTCAACGCCCTCTCCTCTCACATGACATCGCAGGTGTTCCGCGACGGCAAGATCTATCAGCAAGAGTACGAAAAGGGCAAGCCGCTCTATCCCGTCAAGGTGGTGGGCACGGCTGACCACACCGGCACGCGCCAGCAGTTCTGGCCCGACAAGACCATCTTCACCACCACCACGTTCAAGTGGGACATAGTGTCGCGCCGCATGCGCGAGCTGGCCTACCTCAACGCCGGCATCAAGATTACCCTCACCGACCTGCGCCCCGACCCCGAGACAGGCAAGACGCGCCAGGAGGTGTTTCACGCCAAGGACGGACTGAAGGAGTTTGTGCGCTACATCGACCGCCACCGCACCCACCTCTTCGACGACGTGATCTATCTGAAGACCGAGAAGCAGGGCGTGCCCATCGAGGTGGCCATCATGTACAACACCGACTACACTGAGAACATCCACTCCTACGTCAACAACATCAACACCATCGAGGGCGGCACCCACCTTGTCGGCTTCCGCACCGCCCTGACGCGCACGCTGAAGAACTATGCCGACAAGGATCCGCAGATCAGCAAGCAGATAGAGAAGGCCAAAATAGAGATAGCGGGCGAGGACTTCCGCGAGGGTCTCACCGCCGTTATCTCAATCAAGGTGGCCGAGCCGCAGTTTGAGGGACAGACCAAGACCAAGCTGGGCAACAGCGAGGTGGCCGGCGCGGTGCAGCAAGCCGTGGGCGAGGCTCTGCGCGACTATCTCGAGGAGCATCCCGACGAGGCCAAGCTGATATGCAACAAGGTGATACTGGCCGCCACGGCCCGCATCGCCGCCCGCAAAGCCCGTGAGAGCGTGCAGCGCAAGAGCGTGCTCAGCGGCGGCGGACTGCCCGGCAAGCTTGCCGACTGCTCAATAAAGGATCCGAAGGAGACCGAGATATTCCTCGTGGAGGGCGACTCCGCCGGCGGCTCGGCCAAGCAGGGCCGCGACCGCTTCCATCAGGCCATTCTGCCCCTGCGAGGCAAGATACTCAACGTGGAGAAGGTGCAGCGTCACCGCGTGTTCGAGGCCGAGTCGGTGATGAACATCATCCAGTCCATCGGCGTGCGCTTCGGTGTCGACGGCGAGGGCGACTTTGAGGCCAACACCGACAAGCTGCGCTACGACAAGATAATTATCATGACCGATGCCGATGTCGATGGAAGCCACATCGACACCCTCATTATGACGCTGTTCTACCGCTACATGCCGCGGGTGATTGAGGAGGGCCACCTCTACATTGCCACCCCGCCGCTCTACAAGTGCAGCTACAAGAACCAAGTGTCGGAATACTGCTACACCGACCAGCAGCGCCAGGCTTTCCTCGACAAGTATGGCAACGGCGTGGAGGACAAGAACATCCACACCCAGCGTTACAAAGGTCTGGGCGAGATGAACCCCGAGCAGCTGTGGGAAACCACCATGGATCCTCAGAATCGGCTGCTGAAGCAGGTTACGATAGACAATGCCGCCGACGCAGACGAGATATTCTCCATGCTCATGGGCGACGACGTGGGGCCGCGCCGCGAGTTCATCGAGGAGAACGCCACCTACGCCAACATCGACGCTTGATGCCGATGCTGCGCCAACACCATCATTCCCAACTGCGTTTCTTGCGCGGTTGGGATTTTTTTTGCTACCTTTGCAGCCAAACTTGAAAGAATGAAAAACGGTAAGATTGTGGGCGCCCACCTGAGCATCTTGGGCGCTGAGGTAATCTGGGGACTTATGGCTCCGATAGGCAAGGATGCCATGCTGCACGGGTTCGACGGCATGAGCGTGGTGTCGTTTCGGGTGGTGGGAGCCGCCCTGCTGTTCTGGATAGGGTCGCTCTTCATGCCGAGGGAACACGTGCCAGTGCGCGACGTGTTTGTCTTCGCCCTCGCCGCGCTGTTTGGCGTGGTCTTCAACCAGTGCCTCTTCACCCTCGGCCTCAGCTACACGTCGCCCGTCAACGCCAGCATTGTGGCCACGAGCATGCCCATCTTCGCCATGCTGCTGGCCTTCTTGATATTGCGCGAGCCCATCACGCTGAAGAAGATGGGCGGTGTGCTGATAGGTTGCGCTGGCGCGGTGGTGCTCATCTCGTCGAGTGCCAACGCCGCCAACGGGCGTGTGGGCAATCTGGTGGGCGACTTGATGTGCCTTGGGGCGCAGTTCTCGTTTGCCCTCTATCTGTCGCTGTTCTACAAGATCATCCGCCGCTACAACGTGTTCACCATCAACAAGTGGATGTTCCTCTGGGCCTCGGTCTACGTGCTGCCATTCTCGCGTCCATATCTGGCCCGGGTCGATTGGGCTGAGATCAGCTTTGGCACGTGGGCAGAGTTGGCCTACGTGGTCTTGCTCGGCACTTTCTTCGCCTTCCTGCTGATGATGGTGGCCCAGCGGGTGCTCCGCCCCACAGTGGTCAGCGTCTACAACTACGTCCAGCCCGTTGTCTCGGTCTTCGTCTCGCTGCTCACGGGTCTTGGCGTGTTCACCCTGCGTCAGGGCGTGGCCATGCTGCTTGTGTTCACGGGTGTCTGGCTCGTCATCAAGTCGAAGTCGAGGCGGGATGTTGAGGCTGCCAAGGCGCAGAAATAATTGACATGAAACCGTTAATAATCAATCTCATACGATGAAAATACTTTGCGACCGCATAATGAAGGAGGGAAAGTGCTTCCCCGGCGGAATTTTGAAAGTGGACAAGTTTATCAACCATCAGCTCGACCCGAACCTGATGAAGCAGATAGCCGTGGAGTTCATCCGCCGCTATGCGTCGACCAACGTCAACAAGATACTCACCATCGAGGCCAGCGGCATAGCCCCAGCCATAATGATGGGTTTCCTGCTCGACCTGCCCGTCGTGTTCGCCAAGAAAAAGAAACCCTCAACGATGGGCGACATGCTCCAGACCCACGTGTTCTCGTTCACCAAGCAGCGCGGCTACGACGTGGTGATAGCCCGCGAGTATCTCACGCCGGCCGACCACGTGCTCTTCATCGACGACTTCCTGGCCTACGGCAACGCCGCCAAGGGCATCATCGACCTGTGCCGGCAAGGTGGCGCCCACCTTGAGGGCATGGGCTTCATCATAGAGAAGGCCTTTCAGCATGGCCGCGAGGTGATAGAGCGCGAGGGCATCCGCGTGGAGAGCCTCGCCATTATTGACTCGCTCGACAACTGCCAAATCAAGATCAGGCAGGAGTGAAGATCAACACCAGCGTCCAAAATGTAGGGGCATGATTTATCATGCCCGCATAACAGCCTCTGTCATTCGTTTCAACCATGCTTACTATTGCCATCCAGTGTAGTAGCCGTCCCTTGTGGCGGCCATAAAGCAATGATACAACCGCTTAAAAAAAGAGGTCGAACATTAATAATGGCCGCCACAAGGGACGGCCACTGCAAGTGGGAGTTAACCTGAAATATTTAGGTTATATTGTAGTCCTTTTGCTTGTTCGGCCCTGCCTTATTTTTCCCTATACTTCACTCGGAAGTCGGCCGAGCCGTCGCCAATGCAGAATATGCCGGGCAGCACACTCTGGAAGTCGTAGAGCGTGTTGTGGTCGAAGCCGTTGACCATCTGTCCCCACTGCTCGCGCGTCCAGTTGATGCCATCGGTGCTGTAGGCCGCGGTAACGATGCTGCTGTCGTTGCAGAGGCGCAGCCACAGGTGGTCGGTGCCGGTTTGTCCCCTGCGGCTCAGGTCGTTGCGGCGAATGCGGTAGCGGTTTTGGTGGTCAAAGCCAGTGCCCACGTTGTAGGTGTAGTTATAATATAATGTGAGGCCGGCCTTCACGTCGCCGTGAAGAGTTATCTCAGCCTCTATCTCGTAGTTGTGGGCTCCAGCCACAAACATCAGCGGCGAGCTGCTGCCCACGTTGGTGCCTTTGCCCTTCAGCGTCAGCACCCCATCCTTCACCGTGGCCCGCTGCGGGTCGTAGTCCTTATAGTATTTCCAGTCGAGTCCGATGCGAAACTCGCTCAGATGGGCGTGGCGGTCGGTTGTGCTCAGTTTGCCCATTGGCGCGGCCATTGGTTGCGACGCGTCGCCGCCGTCGGCTTTCAGCCATCCGTCTTCGGTGAAGTGCACCGGCTCCATCAGTGTCTGCCGCCCCAGATTGGTAAATCCGTTCTCATAGCTGTGGTAGACGCAATACCAGCGACCGTCGGGCGTGTTGATGAGCGAGCCATGGCCTTTGCTCCACCACCGCTCCGAGTTCTTCCACGTGTGTATCAGCGGGTTGGTGGGCATGTTCTCCCATGGGCCGTTGATGCTGCGCGACCTTGCCACTGCCACCAGATGGCTCGTTGGCGGACCGGCTGTGCCACCCTCAGCCGCAATGTAGTAGAGCCAGCCGTCGTGCCAGTAGAGCTTCGGCCCTTCGAGCGAGAAGCCCTCCGTTACCCAAGTGTCGGGATAGCGCCACCCGTCGTAGAAGTGGATTCGGCTGCCCTTTATGACCGAGAGGCCGTCGTCGCTCAGCGTCCAGCGGTTGCCCCCACTCATCACGAGATAGCGTTTGCCGTCCTCGCCAATCACCACACATGGGTCGATGTCGCCTATCTTCAGGTCGATGGGGTCGCTCCAAGGCCCGTAGGGGCTGTCGGCCCACACCACGTAGTTGGTGCCGGGGTTGCGGTGGACGGTAAAGTAGATGTAGTATCGGTCGCCTATCTTCTTGATGTCGGGTGCCCAGATGCTGCCGAGGTATTCCTTCAGCGCGAAGCTGATGGGTTCCCAGTTGACGAGGTCGGTGCTGTGGAACACCACGAGGCCCGGCACGTAGTCGAAGGCCGAGTGGGTCATGTAGTAGTCGTTGCCCTCGCGCATGATCGACGGGTCGGGATAGTCGCCGCCGAGCACGGGGTTGGTGAATGTGGGCTGCGCTGTGGCGGTGGTCAGAGTCAAGGCCAATGTTGCCAAGGCCAGTGTCAGTCTTCTGGTTCTCATGTTTTGTAGATTTGTTTTATGCCACAAAAGTAGTAAAAATAATTGGCTTTGTGGCCGCAAGTGGCGTCAAAAGTCGCCCTTTTGGGTCGAATGGTTGCATTATGGCCGATATTTTCTCTTTTTTGCACGATATTTTCCCCTTTTTATTGTCAGAAAAAGTTATCTTTGCAAGCAGAAATAATCTAAACCAACATTATTATGAATAGGAAATCATTGCTCTTTCTGTTGGCGGCAGTGCCGATGGCAGTGTGCGGGCAGACTTTTGGCGAGTGGCACGACATGTCGGTCAACGAGGTCAACCGGTTCCCGCTCCACACCGAGTTCTTCACTTTCAGCCCCGCCGACAACTGGCAGGGAGCCGACAAGACGCAGTCGGCCAACTATCTTTCGCTCAACGGCACGTGGCAGTTCAACTGGGTGGCCAACGCCGACGAGCGGCCCAACTACTTCTACAAGACCGACTACGACGACTCCCATTGGAAGCAGCTGCCCGTGCCGGGTATTTGGGAGATGTATGGCTACGGCCAACCCGAGTATGTCAACATTGGCTTCGCTTGGCGCGGCCACTTCAAAGGCAACCCGCCCGAGGTGCCTGTGAAGGACAACCACGTCGGCTCCTATCGCCGCTGGATCGACGTGCCGCAGTCGTGGAATGGCCGCCAGGTCATCGCCCATTTCGGCAGCGTAACGTCCAACATCTACCTGTGGGTCAACGGACAGTATGTCGGCTATGCCGAAGACTCCAAGGTGGCCGCCGAGTTCGACATCACCAAGTATCTCAAGCCGGGGCGAAACCTCATCGCATTCCAGACTTTCCGCTGGTGCGACGGCTCGTGGGACGAGGATCAGGACTTCTGGCGGCTGAGTGGAGTGGGGCGCGACTGCTACCTCTACTCGCGCGACAACGACTACCAGCTCGTCGACCTGCGACTGACGCCCGACCTGACCGACAACTACCAGAACGGCAAGCTCAGCATCGCGGCCACGCTGAAAGGCAACGGTGCGGTGGCCGTGTTCGACCTGACCGATGCCGATGGCAACAACGTCGGCCACGCCACCGCCACGGCTGACAAACAGGGCAAGGTGGCCGCCGTGATGACCGTGCAGAGCCCCCACAAGTGGACAGCCGAGACACCATATCTCTACACTCTGACCACCCGCATCGAAGGTCCGGCCTCGAAACCGCAATCTGTGAAGGTTCGCGGCCGCAAGGATCGCGCTGTCAGGGCCACCGTGCAGACCGACGTGGCCAAGGAGTATGGCATTGTGCCGCAGAAGGTGGGCTTCCGCAAGGTGGAGATCAAGAACTCGCAGCTGCTCGTCAACGGCCAGCCCATACTCATCAAGGGTGCCGACCGCCACGAGATGGATCCCGACCGCGGCTATGCCGTAACACCTGAGCGCATGTTGCAGGACATCAAGATCATGAAGCGGCTCAACATCAACGCCGTGCGCACCTGCCACTATCCCGACGACCCGCTGTGGTACGACCTGTGCGACGAGTACGGCCTCTACGTCGTGGCCGAGGCCAACCAGGAGAGCCACGGTCTGGGCTACAAGGACACGTCGCTGGCCGGCACGCCGCTCTTCGCCCAGCAAATACTGGAGCGCAACCAGCACAACGTGTCGATGCACTTCAACCATCCCAGCATCATCGTCTGGAGCCTCGGCAACGAGACGCGCTACTCAAAGAACTTCGACGATGCCTACGACTGGATCCGGCAGCAGGACCATAGCCGCCCCATCCAATATGAGCAGGCCGGCAAGACGGGCCACGCCACCGACATATTCTGCCCGATGTACTATCCCGTCGACCGCTGCGAGGAATACGCCCGCGACCCACAGTACACCAAGCCCCTCATCCAGTGCGAATACAACCACACCATGGGCAACTCGGGCGGCAACCTGAAGGAATACTGGGAGCTGGTGCGCAAGTATCCCAAGTTCCAGGGCGGATTCGACTGGGACTTCGTCGACCAGGCTCTGCACCTGAACCCCAATCCCGACGCCACTCCCACGCTGGCACAGTATGATGCCAAGACCGCCACGCTGGAACCCGGCACTGGCAACCAGGAGAAGTACACCTACGGCGGCGACTACAACCGCTACGACCCGTCGGACAACAACTTCAACTGCAACGGTCTGATTGGCCCCGACCGCCAGCTGAATCCTCACGCCTACGAGTTGGCCTACCAGTATCAGAATGTATGGGCCAAGGCTGACAACTTCGACGGCACATCGGCTGATGTCAACGTGCGCAACGAACACTTTTTCCGCGACCTAAGCAACTACGCCATGCACTGGACTGTGCTCAATGAGGGCGAGCCCGTCGACAGCGGCGTGGTCAGCGACCTCGACGTGCAGCCGCAGCAGTCTAAATCCTACAAGATAGCAGCCCGGAAGAGTGGCAACCTGCTCAACATCGACTTCCGCCTGAAGCGGGCCGAGCCGCTCATGGCCGCTGGCCAGACCGTGGCCTACGCGCAGATGGAAACCCGTTCCACTGCGGTCGATTCGGTTGAGTATCCACTCAAAGTGAAGCTCACAGTGGTCGACAAGAAGAACCAGCCGCTCACCGTCAGCTCCCGATTAGGCAAGGTGAAAGGCTATGCCGTTGTCTCCTTCGACCGCACCACTGGCCTCATCAGCCAATACACCGTTGGCGGAAAGAGCCTGTTGGCCGACGGCGGCACCATCAGGCCCAACTTCTGGCGCGCGCCGACCGACAACGACATGGGCGCACAGTTGCAAAAGAAGTTCCAGGCATGGAAAACCCCGCAGCTGAAGCTCGTCTCGCTCAAGGCCGAGAAGCTGAAGCCACAAGGCAGGGTTGCCGTCGTGGCCGTCTACGACATGCCCGACGTGAGCGCACGCCTGACCATGACCTACGAGATAATGGACGAGAAGGGTCAGATGACTATCACCGAGAAGATGGATGCCACCGAGGGAGCCAAGGTGAGCGACCTGTTCCGCTTCGGACTGGTGGCCCAACTGCCCTATGCGATGGACCAGAGCCGCTACTATGGCCGCGGGCCGGTGGAGAACTACTCCGACCGCAAGGACTGCATGCGCCTCGGCATCTACAGCCAGACCGCCGACCAGCAGTTCTACCCTTACATCCGTCCGCAGGAGAACGCCACCAAGAGCGACATGCGCTGGTGGCAGCAGACCGACAATGGCGGCTTCGGGCTCCGTGTGGCCTCTGTCGCCCCATTCTATGCCTCGGCCCTACATTATAATATTAGCGACCTGGACGATGGCATGGAGAAGCACCAGCGCCACAGCTATCAGGTGCCGAAGGCCAACACCACCAACCTCTTCATCGACGGCGAGCACTACGGCGTCGGCGGCACCAACTCGTGGGGTGCATGGCCACTCGAAAAGTACCGCATTCACTATGGCGACAAGACATTCACCGTTACTCTCACGCCTGTGGAGTAATCCCGCCCAGCAAAATCGCATTGTCCTCTAAGTTTCCCCGGAAATGGCGCCACACGGTTGCCGTTTCCGGGTTTTATTGTGGATGGAAGCTCTTGATGTGGCCACTGCCCTGAATGATGATAACACTGCGATTATAGCCTGAAACTGGCAGCTGACGCCATGGAGCCGCCATTTTGGCGTTTGGCACGTGTTGGAATGTCTTTTGGCACGTGCCAAAAAACAATTTGACACGTGCCAGAACATTGTGTGGCACGTGTCGAAAAACAGGATACAGCCGCGATGGCATCGTCAGAACCGCTCCACCTTGACACCATCGGACTGGTTCAGACTCACTTTTTCGGTTCTAATCAGGTAGAGCGAGGCGTTGCCGTCGAGCTTTAGGCCGCTGATGGTGATGCCACGGGCGCAACTGATGAGCGACGGGGCAAGCTCGTTGGCGTAGATGTTTCTCAGGGTGATGCCGTCGATGGGCCGCTCGGGCAGACCGTCGAAGTAGAAGGCGCGGCCGGCACTCATGCACGTTATGCCGTCGACCGTTATGCCGCGGAAAGTGGGCGTTCCGTCGCCGATGGGTTGTGGCTTCTCGCCGCTGCGGAACGAGGCCGGGTCGGCGTTGAGCGCGTCCTCGCCCGACGTGCCGCCATAGTAGAGGTCGAAGAGCACAGCGTCGTTGACGATGCGGTCCATGTAGATATCGCTGACGTAGATGTTCTCCACCACGCCGCCCCTTTGGCGGTTGCTCTTGAAGCGCAGTCCGTTGTCGGTGCCGATGAAGCGGCAGTGGCTCACCGCCACATTTCTCACACCGCCCGACATCTCGCTGCCCACCACGAAACCACCGTGGGCGTGATAGACCGTGCAACTGTCGATCACCACATCGCTTGTGGCCACTCCGCGCTTGCGGCCGGCCTCGTTAAGGCCCGACTTCAGGCAGATTCCGTCGTCGCCGACATCGAATGTGGAGCCACTGAGCCACACGCGCTGGCACGACTCTATGTCGATGCCGTCGCCGTTGGCAGCGTTGTTGTCGTTCTTCACCGTTATCCGCTCTATTGTTATGTCGTTGCAGAGCTCAGGATGCAGGTTCCAACCGGGGCTGTTGATGAACGTCGCGCCGCGCAGTGCCACCCGCTCGCATCCGATGAAGTGGAGCAGAGCCGGGCGCGTGTAGTCCTTCCACTTCATCCACAGTTCGCTGTCGCCCTCCTCAGTCTGGAAGTTGTTGCGGGCATATTCCTGTTCCGCCTTTGTCATGGGATAGAAGCGGTCGCCACGCGCGTTGACCACGCCCTCGGTCTTCAGTTTGCGTTGCCATTCCCACTTCGTGGCGTTGTGCAGCTTGTATGGCCGCCACTGTTCGCCCGAGCCGTCAATCAGCCCGTCGCCGCAAATCTCAACATCGGTCGCGCCGTATGCGCCAAGCGGTGCTTGCAGAGGCTCAAACTGGTTGTTGCGTGTGGCTGCCGCGTTGGGGTAGACATCCTTGAGCGGGAGATAAAGCTTCGGGTCGGCCGCGAACTTTATCACAGCTTTGCCCGTTAGCAGCAGTCGGATGTGGCTTTTCAGCACGATAGGCCCTGTCAGCCATACGCCCGAGTGCACTGTGAGCGTGCCTCCTCCACGGCTTTCGAGATAGCCGATGGCGTCGGCAAAGGCTCGGCTGTTGAGCGTGTGGCCGTCGCCCCGCCCTCCGAAGTCGCCGATGCTGACGCTGAGGGCTGGTATCTGCGGCTCGCTCACGTTCACTGTCATCTTGCCCGCTGTTACAGTGCGTCCCCACAGTGCCGGTATGGACATGGCCATGAGCCACATCATGCAGAAGATTTTGTTCATCTGTTTCGTTTGCTTTAGTTGATTAGAGTGTACAAAGGTAACAATATTTTTCTGAAAAGGCTAAAAAACGTGGGCTTTGGTAGCTTAACATTCAATTTTTATGATTAATTTTGCAATGCATAACTACAAATGCAGTAAACCTAAGTAAAAACCGCCCAATGTACAGATTGTTGCTCGTGCTCCTTGCCATGTCGATGCTTGCCCTGTCAGCCATTTCAGCTCCAGTGGTAAAGACGCGCCATTTCGACGAGTTCAACGGCCTGTCCCACCACCACTGCACGAGTTTGGCAGTCGACCACAACGGTGTGCTTTGGATAGGCACTTGGATGGGGTTGCAACGCTATGATGGCTATGGTTTCACCACATTCAAGTCGCATCCTGGCGACGGCAGCTCGCTCAGTTACGACCGTTTCCAGGGCATCCACATCATAGGCAGCAAGATTTATTGTAAGGCTGAGGACAATTGCTACATCTTCAACATCCGGACAGGCAAGTTTTCCGATTCAGGTATGAGCTGGGCTGAGGCATGCCGTCGTTATCATTTCACGGGTTATGTTTCGCGGCTGCGGACTCCTGACGGCAGCATTTGGTCGATAGACTCACTCGGGGTTAGCCAGCAATTCAATCTGCCAGAATACTATCACAGGGTTGGGGTGTCGAGTTCACAAGTGCGCTGCCTCTACCGCGACAGGCGGGGCAGAATATGGCTTGCAACGCGTGGTGATGGCACGGTGGGATTGTTCGACAGCCACCTTAGGCTAATAGGTTATCTTTCTCGTGAAGGGAAAGTGAGCAGAAACGGAGTGCGTTTCGGCCACTCCATATACACCATGTTTCAGGATTCGCATGGGCAAATGTGGCTGGGAAGCCGCAACGGCTATCTCTTTCGGCTGAGGGAGGGGGCCGATGGCAACTTCAGCGTTGAGCATATCACCCACGACAGCCAAGGCAACAAGATGGGTTTGGACGTTTACGACATAAAGCAAGACCGCTGGGGCCGTTTGTGGATCTCAACTATGGGCATGGGTCTTATGTGCATACCCAATCCACAGGCCTCCAGCCCGTCAATAGAAAGCCACTTTTGGGAGCGGATAAACCGAGGGGGCATGTTCAAATCGGTGCGCAATGTCTGCATCTTGCCCAACGACATAATGCTCGTCTGCACCACCCACGGTCTCGTGATAACAAGGCTGTCGGGGCAAAGCCCAGAAACGTTAAGGTTTACTTCTCACAGCAAGGAGGCAAGCAGAAAGAACAGTTTGAGCAACTCCAGTGCCATGTATGCGCTCATGGACAGCCGCCACAATATTTATATATGCACCGAAGGGGCAGGTGTCAACCGCGTCACTACTGCGAACCTGCTCAGCCAGGCTCTCAACTTCCGCCATTATGGCGAGATGTATCTATCGTCGGCCTTTGAGTATGGTGGTGGCGTGTGGTTTGTTGGGTCGAAAGGATTGTACTTCTTGGACAGCAAGCACAACAAACTCATCAGCTACGACAACAAGACTTGGGGCGACAACCTCTTGTTCTCCGACGCCGTGCCACTTGACATGGGTGGTGGGCGGTGGATGTTCGGCCTCATCGACGGGGCGGCCATTTTCGACCTTGACAGACTAAGGGCCACAGAGTATGTGCCCAAGGTGGTGCTGACGAACATAAGCATCGACTCTGAAAAACATTACAACTCTGTAACCGAGCTCGACACGCTTGTGCTCAACGAAAACCAGCGAAACGTTAGGCTCACTTTCTCAGTTACAGACTATCGCAACTGTGAGAACACGCGATACCGGTTTCGCATCGACGATGAGAAATGGAGAGAACTGGACCGCAACCATAGCCTCACGCTGCTCGACCTCTCGCCCGGCACCTACAAGGTGAGCATTGAGTCGATGGGCGCCAATGGCAACTGGGCTGGCAACACCAAGGTGCTCGTCGTGGTGGTAACGCCAAAATGGTGGCAGACCACGGCGGCTAAAATAGGCTATGTTGTGGCGTTGCTATTGCTCGTGGCCATCATAGTCAGGCTTTACAACTACGTGAAAAGCATCAAGCGCAAGCAGAAGGAAGCCCTCGACGCCTACCTGAGCATTGCCAACTCGCAGGAGGCTACCAAGGAGCATCAGCTGAAGGCCGAAGATGAGGTGTTTATGAGTCGGGTGTCGGCGTGTGTCAACGACCACATTGCCGAAGCCGACTTCACGGTGAACGACTTGGCCGAGGCTCTTGGCATCAGCTACTCGCTGGCAAACAAGCGGATAAAGTCGATAGTGGGCATAACGCCAAAGGAGCTGATCACCCGCACGCGGATGCGCAAGGCGTGCCGGCTCTTGCGCACCACTGCGATGACGGTGAAGGAGATAGCCTACGATTGCGGTTTTGCCGACCAGAACTATTTTGGCAAGAGCTTCAAGGCCGAGATGGGCATGTCGCCCACTGACTATCGGCGTGGTACAATCATAGCCAGCGACAAAAGCCAGAAGCGTGAAGCCTGACAGCAGAAACTGTTGGTTGGAAAGACCATAAAAATGGTTTCCACACTGCCTAAGCAAAATTATTACGATGTTTTTTCAAATTATTACCCGCCCACAAGACAGGTAAAGTGTAACTTTGCAGCAACCACAACAATTTTTACCTAAATTATAAACCATGAATAAAACCAGAAGAGACCAACTGCTCAGGCTGGCAGCAGGCATAGCCATGTTTCTGTTGCCACTTGGAGTGAATGCCCAGAACGTCAACTTCTCGGGCACGGTTACCGACGAGAGCGGTCAGCCGGTTATTGGCGCAAGCGTTAGAGTTCCGGGTTCGTCGACCGGAACAGTTACCGACATCGACGGCAAGTTCAGCCTCAGCGTAAGCAAAGGGGCCAAGCTCGAAGTTTCCTACGTGGGCTATAAGCCCCAGACTGTTACCGCCACCAGCGGGCAGATGAACATCACCCTCTCGGAGGATGCCAACATGCTCGACGAGGTTGTGGCCATCGGCTATGGCACGGTGAAGCGCAGAGACGTAACAGGCTCGGTGTCATCGGTGGGCAACTCTGAACTCGTGGCAGTGCCTGTGGCCTCGCCAGTTGAGGCCATGCAAGGCAAGCTGGCTGGCGTGAGGGTCACGCTTCCAGAGGGCAACCCCGACGCCGAGGTCATAATCAGAGTGCGTGGTGGTGGCTCCATCACTCGCGACAACACACCGCTTTACATTGTCGACGGTTTCCCCGTAAGTTCCATCTCCGACATCCCCACAAGCGACATTGAGTCGATTGATGTGCTCAAAGACGCCTCCTCAACAGCCATCTATGGTAGCCGAGGCGCCAACGGCATTGTGCTCGTAACCACCAAGAGCGGCAAGACAGGCAGGGTGCAGGTGAACTACAACGCCTACGTCGGATGGAAGAAAGCCGCCGACAAGGCCGATGTGCTTGGCACAGAGGACTACCTGAAATGGCAATATGAGAACTCGCTGCTGTCGACAGGAGCCAATCAAGGCAAGTATCAAAAGGTGTTTGGCTCGTGGAGCGAGATTCCGAGCCTCGCTCAGGAACTAGGCTTCAAGGACTGGCAGGACATAATTTATGGGCGCACAGGCAATGTGTTCAACCACAATGTGAGCATTTCCGGCGGCTC
This sequence comes from uncultured Prevotella sp., assembly GCA_964602785.1. Classification (GTDB taxonomy): domain Bacteria; phylum Bacteroidota; class Bacteroidia; order Bacteroidales; family Bacteroidaceae; genus Prevotella. Next base: position 18,453 of record CAZRSL010000026.1, on the reverse strand, counting down.
CGACAAGCTGCGCTTCACCGCAGGCTATAATTATATAGATGAGAAGGACATTCTGCTCACGTCTGACTACACCCGCAGCAACCTGAACTTCAAGCTCAACTATGAGCCGAACAAGAAGAGCAAGATAGAACTCTCCGCCCGCTACTCGCGCACCAAGGTGTATGGCGACGGACAGGGCGACACCTCCGGCGACCAGAACTCGGTGCCCTCCGGCTCTTTCGGCCGCATCCGCCACGCCACAGTGTCGATGCCTTTCGATGTTGATTTGTCGCGGTTCGACTCTTCTGTCACACAAGACGACATCGACGATGGACTTGAGGATCCAATCACCGCCCTCAACGACAACTACAAGAGGCGCGTTCGCCAGAACTTCAACATGAACGGCGCGTGGACGTGGAACATACTCCCAGAGCTCACATTCCGCACCGATGTGGGCCTCGACATCTTCAGCAACGACCTTGATTATTTCTATGGCACCACAACCTACGAGTCGCAGAACAACGCCCAGTCGGCCTACCAGAACCAGCCCCTCACCAATCGCACGCTGGTGAACCGCCGCACTTTCCGCAACACCAACACCCTGCAATACGACTTCAAGCGACTGATGCCCGAGGGGCACACTCTGAATCTTCTGCTTGGCCAGGAAAACATCATCATCGACGAGAAGCTGACCACCACTCGCGTGGAGGGCTTCCCCACATTCTACGACCAAAGCATGGCCTATCATTTCTCTTCGCAGGGCACACCCACCAAGGCCAACGAGTATTTCTATCCTCTCGACAAGATGGTCTCGTTCTTTGGCCGTGTCAACTACGACTACCTCGACCGCTACCTGCTCACCGCCACGCTCCGCGCCGATGGGTCGAGCAAGTTCACCAAGGGCAACCGCTGGGGCTACTTCCCCTCTGTGGCAGCCGGCTGGCGCATCACCGAGGAGCCGTGGATGAAATCCACAAAAGACTGGCTCAGCAACCTGAAGCTGCGCGTGAGCTATGGCGTAACGGGCAACAACAACATTCCGTCCGGCCAGACCTACCGTTCGTATGCCGTAACCCAGTCGTCGTGGCTCAACCTCGGAAGCTCGTGGCTCACAGCCGGATTTACGATGAGCAATCCTGACCTGAAGTGGGAGACCACCCATTCCATCAACCTTGGTCTCGACTTTGCATTCTTCAACTACAAGCTCAACGGCTCGTTCGAGATATATAAGAATAATGTGAAAGACCTGCTGATGGAAATGCAAATCACCGGCAGCGGCTACAACACCCAGTACCAGAACGTCGGTGAGACCGAGAACAAGGGATTTGAGCTCACTCTGAATTACGACGCGATTAACAAGAAAAACTACGGGTTGAACTTCTCGCTCACTCTGGGCCACAATGTCAACAAGGTGAAGAGCCTCGGCAACATGGAGTCGTACACCCGCGCTTCCTACTGGGCAAGCACCGAGGTGGGAGCCGACTACATCATCAAGCCAGGATGGCCTGTGGGAACAATAATCGGCTATCAGCTCGACGGCAACGGACGCTATGAGGTGGACGACTTTACAGGCTATGAGAATGGCCGCTGGGTGCTGAAAGACGGCGTGGCCGACGATGGCGGCGTTGTGGGCACTGTGAGGCCTGGCTCGCTCAAGCTCAAGGACGTAGATGGCAACGGCGTGGTCAACGACGACGACAAGGTGAAGATAGGCGATGCCACGGCGTGGGCTGTTGGCGGATTCTCAATAGGAGCACGCCTCTATGGTTTCGACTTCAACGCCAACTTCTCCTACAGCATAGGCAACGACATATACAACGCCGACAAAATCGATCAGACATCAACCCGTGGCGGCATGTGGCGCAACCTGAGCACACGTATGGCTGAAGGCAAACGCTGGACCAACATCGACGAGAACGGCAATCTGTCGAACGACCCGACCACGCTGGCCCGCCTCAACGCCAATACCACAATGTGGTCGCCCTACACGAGCAAGGCTGTGTGTACAGACTGGGCCATCGAGGACGGATCGTTCTTGCGCCTGTCAACCCTTACCGTGGGTTACACGCTGCCAAAGGAGCTGCTCCAGAAGGTCTACATCCAGAATCTGCGATTCTACTTCACTGCCTCCAACCTGTTCTGCATCACTGGCTATAGTGGCAGAGACCCCGAGGTGGACTGCCGCCGCAACTACCTGATTTGCCCGGGAGTTGACTTCTCGGCCTATCCCAGAAGCCGGCAATTTGTATTTGGACTTAACCTGACTTTTTAAACCATCTTAATCGGAACACAACTATGAATACAAAAATAAGAATTGCAAAATATCTCGTGGTCATTGCTGCGCTGATACCTGCCTTGGCGCTTAACTCTTGCGATAACTATCTTGACGAGAGCAGCGAGTCGGAATACAACGACAACACCGTATTCTCCAACTACTCGTTGGCCGAGGATGCCGTGAGGAGCATCTACAGCTATTTCGCCCAAACCAACTCCCATCGCGCCCGCTACATGCCCTACTACGGTATGAACACCGATGCTGAGGTGTATTACGATTTAGCGAGTCCCAACTCCGACGAGAAGACATCACTCTGCAGCTACAGTGCATTTCAAGCCAACGGCTGGATGGGTTCGGGCAGCAATGCCAACTCCTACACCTGCTTCTTCAACGGCATTGAGGATGCCAACTGCTGCATAGAGGGGCTTCGGAATTATGGCAACGTTGAGTCGAATGCCGACATGGCCTACCTTTTGGGCGAAGCTCTGACGCTGCGTGCACAGTACTACTTCGACCTGATTAGGGCTTGGGGTGACGTGCCGGCCCGCTTCGAGCCAGTTACCAGCGGCACGCTCTACATGCCGAAGTCCGACCGCGATGTAATCTACAAGCAAATCATCGCCGACCTTAAGGAGGCCGCTGGCTATCTGCCATGGCCTGGAGCATCGACCCAGACATCGACGACCGAGCGTGTCAACAAGGCCTACGCCTTAGGACTGCGTGCCCGACTCATCCTCATGGCCGAGGGCTATGCCGAGCGGCCCAACTCGCTCGACGACCCATCGGGCTACACCGTGCGCCGCAGTACCGACAGCGAACTGACTGGCACAGCTCTGCTGCAAGAGGCCTACGCCGACTTGCAGAACATCATCAACAATGCCGGGCTGAGGCTCAACTCCACATACGAGTCGATTTGGGACGAGTTGGCACAGGATGTAATCACGTCCAACCGTGAGTCTATCTTTGAGATACCATTCGCCTCTGGGCGTGGCCGGTTCTTCTATCATTTCGGTGTATACCACAAGACCAAGAGCCCTCATCTCTCGGCCACCAACAAGGGGGGGCAGAATTGCCCTGTGCCGACACTTTACTATGAGTATGACAATGGCGACCAGCGTCGTGACGTGAACTGTGTGCCTTACAAATGGAACAACGACGGCTACACGATGGACAATCTCGGCAATGGTCAGGCTGCGCCAAGCTTCAACTTTGGCAAATACGACTATGAGCGCATGAACCGTGAGGTGAAGAGCAACGACGACGGTGTCAACCTGCCGGTCATACGCTATGCCGACATTCTGCTCATGGCTTCTGAGATAGCCAACGAGCTGGGCGATCTCAGCGCAGCCAAAAACTACTTCACACAAGTGCGCCAACGCGCTTTCAGCGAGGCCGACCGTGCTGAGCATGTTACCGCCTACGTCAATGCCATCACCACCAAGGACCAGATGCTTGAGGCCATTAAGCACGAGCGTCTGCTCGAGTTCCCTGGCGAGATGTTGCGCAAGGAAGACCTCATTCGCTGGAACAAGCTTGGCGACGAGGTTAAGTCGACAGTAACCAAATTGCAGCAGCTGAAGAACCGCACTGGCGAGTATGCCACCGTGCCTCACGATGTCTACACTCGCACAGTCGACGGCAAGTTCCAGTACTATGGGCTGGCACGTGGGGAGAACTCGACCCCTTCTGGCGACGGATGGACAAAGCTTGACTACGACTTCATCAGCACCGTTGTAACTGATGACATGCTCAACAACTTCTATGTCAACGACCCAGACTCACGTCAATACTGGCCAATCTTCCAGACCGACATAGACGCTTCCAACGGTGCGCTGATCAACAACTATGGCTACAAATAGTGACTTAGGTTTTTATGATAATTGATGCAATGAAAGCTGTGAAGCGAAGCATTGCCTTCTTGCTGTCCTTGGGCTTGCTGCCTGTTGTCATGCAAGCCCAGGACAGCCCTCTTTCTTTCTCCGAAGCCGTGGCCGACAACCTGCTCTCCGGCCACTCCAACGAGATGTATGTGGGGCAGGACGGGCGGCACCACATCAAGAGCTACTATCAGGAGTGGCGCTACGTGAACGGTGTGCTTGGGCTGGCAATGCTGCAACTGGCCGACGCCACGGGCGAGAAGAAATATGAGGACTTCGTGAAGGGCAACTTCGACTTCTATTTCGACACGACCAACCAGCAGACGCTGCGTCGGGAGTATGACGAGGGGGTGCGCGACAACGGCTGGCGGCGGTTCTTCTCCATGTCGAGCCTCGACGACTGCGGAGCCATGGGGGCGGCACTGTCGGAGCTCTACCGCCGTTATCCGCTACCGCAGTATAAGCAATATCTGAAGCGCATAGCCGACTACATCCTCAACCACCAGCAGCGCATAGCGGTGGATGCCACACGCAACGAGCGTGGCATCTACTGCCGTGGCAAGCGGGGCGGGCGCACATTGTGGCTCGATGACCTCTACATGAGCTGTTCGTTTCTGGCCCACTATGGCTCGATGCGGGGCCATTCCAACGTCTACCTCGACGAGGCCGCGTGGCAGGTGCAACTCTTTGACAGTCTGCTCTACGACCCGCACGACCGCCTCTACTGGCACTGCTACTACTACGACAACTGGCACGAGCCAGGCGTGGCCCACTGGGGGCGGGCCAACGGTTGGGCGATGATGGCCATGACGCTCGTGCTCGACCGCCTGCCTCGCTACGACGACATGCACTCCGAACTGCTCGGCCTCTACCGCCGCCGTGTGCGCGACTTGTGCTGCCGCCAGGACTCTGCCGGGATGTGGCACCAGCTGCTTGACAAGCCCGACTCCTACGCCGAGACATCATGCACCGCCATGTTCACCTACGCCATAGCCAAAGGCGTGTGCGAGGGATGGCTCGACCGCGGTTATGCCGAGGTGGTTCGACATTCGTGGCAAGCGTTGATCCGACAACTGACGCCTAAGGGCGAACTGACTAACGTCTGCATCGGCACTGGCATCAGCCGCGCCCTGCCTTTCTACTACCACCGCCCCACGCCACTCAACGACGCCCACGGTCTCGGCCCGTTCATCATGGCGGGAATACAAATGGACAAATTGCAAACTTATCTCGATAAACAATGAACAACCGACTATTATGCCTCTTGGCTTCGGCGAGCCTCTTCGTTGGGGCGCAAGGCCAACCCACAGTGAAAGGAAACGACATCACATACACCGACGGGCCGGCCGCGATGCGCATATCAGTGTGCACGCCCACGATGCTGCGCATCACCAAGACCGCCGACGGCCAGATGCCAGACAACGAGAAATGGATGGTGGAGAAGTACGACTTCGCCCCTGTTGACATCACTGTCAGCGGCAACGACATCAAGACCTCTCAGCTCAGCATACACATTGAGGCCAACCCATGGCGCATCACAGTGAGCGACAATGCTGGCACGCGGCTCTACCACGAGACTGCGTCGACCACACGGGCCGACAGCGTGGCCAACGTGGCGGCGATGAACCCCAACGAGCATTTCTTCGGCTTCGGCGAGCGCATGGACCATCTCGACCAGTTGGGGCAGCGCGTCCACCTCGACGTTGGACTTGGGCGCGGGGTGAAACCGGCTGTTGGCGGCAAGGACATATTGCGGGCCAACTACTGCCCCGTGCCGCTCATGCTGAGCAACAAAGGCTACGGCGTGTTCTTCCACACCGCCATGCCCAACGACTGGGACATGGGATGGACCGACCAGTCGCTATACTCGTTCTCAACCCAAGGTGGGGCCAACGACTACTACTTCATCTACGGCCCCGCCATCGAGCAGACGCTTCAGCAGTACCAATCGCTGACAGGCCGGTCGCCCATGATGCCACGCGCGGCCTACGGACTCCACATCGGCAGCTACAGTGGCGGCACTTGGGGGCACGAAAGCGAGACGTCGGACACCTACGTGCGCCAACTGATAGCCCGGCTGCGTGGCGAGAAGATACCATTCGACCTGCTCTGGCTCGACAGCACGTGGCGCAACTTCACCTCTCTGGGCAATGGCGGCTGCTCGTTTGAGTTTCAGGACACGTTCACCGACCCAAAGGGGATGGTTGATTTCGCCACCCAGAACCACGTGGCCATGTTCGGGCTCCACATACGTTCGTTGCTCGACAACGGCAAGCACAACACACTGCTCGACCAAGCTCGCAAACAGGGCTACACGATAGACGACGGCAGGAACAACGCCATCGTCAACTTCTTCGACCCCAAGGCCGTGGGCTGGTGGTGGAGCAATGCGGCCAAGCGCGTAACCGACTTGGGAGTGAAGTTCTTCAAGACCGACGTGGGCAGCGCACTCCGCTTCAGCAACCCCACCACTGAGCAGCAACAACTCCACAACCTGTTCCCCATCGCCTACGCCAAGGCTCCCTACGAGCTTTTCAGCCAGCTGAACCGCCAGCGAGGCTTCGACCACACGCGTGAGGGCTATGCCGGCATACAGCGTTATCCGTTCATCTGGGCCGGTGACTGGGGCTCGGAGTGGCAGTGGTTTGAGCCAGTGGTGCGCGGCGGCCTCAACATAGGGCTTTCCGGCGTGGGCTACTGGAGCCACTGCATGGGTGGCTTTGAACAGTATTCGGCCTACGACACCGACCTCTACCTGCGCTGGTGCCAGATGGGCATGTTCTCGCCCGTGGCAATGCTGTTCGGCATGGATCATCCGCGCTATCATGCGCCGTGGACCTACGGGCAGGAGGCCGAGCGCATATTCATCAAGTACGACTCGCTGCGCTACACGCTGTTGCCCTACATCTACACCGAGGCGTGGAATATGTGCCAGACCAGCCGCCCGATCATGGCTCCGATGCTCTACGACCACACCTCCGACGTGCTCACCTACAACCTGAGCGACCAGTACATGTTTGGCCGCGACATCATGGTGTGCCCCGTAACGGTGAAGAACGCGCTCTCAAGGCCCGTCTACTTCCCCGGTGGCGACTGGGTGGACTTCTGGACGGGCGAGCGCATCAGCGGAAGGCAGAGCAAGTCGTTCCTCACGCCCATCGATCTGATGCCCCTCTTCCTGCGCCGTGGAGCCATCATTCCGCAGCAAGAGGCCCAGCAATGGATAGGGGAGAAACCCGACGCTGCCATCACATTGCTCGTCTATCCCTCTGAGAGTTCCACTTACGAACTGTATGAAGACGACGGCACCACCGACGATTACAAACAAGGCATCTATACGACTACTAAAATAGAGAGCCGGCTGGCAGATGGAAGTTGGACGCTGACCGTCGGGCGGCCCACTGGCAAGTATAAGGCCACGCCACGCCGCTATGCCGTCAGCGCATTCATCGACTTCAAACCGACCCGAGTGGAGGTGAACGGGCGTGAACTGACAGGCTGGACCTATGATGACAACCTGCGACTGCTACATGCCGACACAGACACTACAAACGACAAACCAATAACTCTAACCGCAGAACGATGATGAAACGACTATTTGCCCTTGCCGCAGCCGTGGCGTTGGCTTTCGGCCTCAACGCCCAGAACTACAACGCGTTGCGCTTCAAGAGCGCCAACACGCTCTTCAACTATGAGATGATGGCCGTGCACGAGGCCAACCTTGAGCGCAGCCAAGCATTGGAGCAGGCCATGCAGAGCAAGAGCCAGATGGAGCAGTACTGCCGCCAAGCCCGCGAGAGGCTCACCGAACTGTGCGGCCCGCTGCCCGAGCGCACGAAGATGAAGGCGCAGACCGTTGGCCGCGTGAAGTGCGACGGCTACAACATAGAGAAGGTGGTTATGCAGAGTGTCCCCGGCCGATATGTTACCGCCCACCTCTATCTGCCCGCCGAGGTGAAAGGACGCGTGCCGGCGTGTGTCGAGATGTGCGGCCACGGCCTCAGCGGCAAGGGACGCGGCTCGCTGTTGGCGGAGTTGATGGTCACCAACGGCATTGCCGTGATGGTGGTTGACCCGATAGGGCAGGGCGAACGCCAGCAGACCATCGACAGCGACGGCCACAACCTGACGCGGGGCGTCACCACCGAGCACACGCTCTTGGCTCCCGCCTATATGCTGCTTGGCACCAACCTGGCCGCGCAGGAGTACTACGACAACAGCCGGGCCATCGACTACCTGCAGTCGCGCTCCGACATCGACCCCGACCGCATCGGATGCTATGGCTTCTCGGGTGGCGGCACTCAGGCAGCCTATCTCATCGGCCTCGACGAGCGCATCAAGGCTGGTTGTGTGGGGCTGTTCTTCTCCTCGCGCGAGCGCACACTTGAGACTCAGGGGCCAAGCGACGGCTGCCAGTGGATGCCGGGCGAGGGCAGGGAACACATCGAGATAGCCGACATGGCGCTGATGAACGCTCCGCGCCCCTTCCTCGTGCTCGACGGGCTCTACGACTTTGTCGACCATTGGGGGGCGTTGCGTGGCTTCGACGAGTTGAAGCGAGCCTACTCGGTGTTGGATTGCCCTGATAGAGTCGACCAGTACTACTGCGAGGACGGCCACGCCACTCCGCCCGACATCAGAGACCGCATGGTGCGCTTCTTCCGCCATTGGCTCTTAAACGACGATTCGGATCTGCGCAACGCCAAGCCATACTATGCCGACGGCATGGACTGCACCAGTAAGGGGCAGGTCAACCTGGAATATGCCGACGCCAAGAGCACCATGCAGACGTGCGGCGAGATGATGGATGCGCTCGCTCAGCAGCGTGAGGCTTTTTGCAGCCAGCCCATCAGTGTTGTTAGGGAGCAACTGGCTCGTCTGCTCGGTCTGCCCGACTTGACTGCGAGCGAGGTGGAGATTGTGGCCACTGGCGAGAGCCATCTGCGCGATGTCGACGAGTATCACTATCAGCTCAACCGCCAGGGTGAGATGCCCGTGCCGGTGGTGGTGCGTGTGCCGTTCAATGCCAGTCGGCAGTCGGCCATAACGCTGAGGTTGAGCGACAAGGGCAAGGCTGCTGTGCTGGGGCAAATCGACTCGACCGACCCAGTGTCGGACGGCAATATAACAGTTGTGGCCGACTTGCGTGGTATGGGCGAGACGGCCGACGGATGGCAATACAACCTGTCGAAATATTGGAACAGCGAATACCGCCTTGACGGCGTGGCATTCCACGCTGGTCGCCCCATGACGGGGCAGCGCGTGGCCGACGTGATCACGCTCTTGGACTTCTGCGCCAAGGAACAGCACCTCAGTGGCCGCAAGGTGAATGTGGTGGCCGATGGCGCGTCGGCTGTGGCCGTGGCCCATGCCGCGGTGATGGACGACCGAATCAGCACCGCCCACCTGACCAACACCGTGAAGACGTGGCGCGGCTACATCGACAACCCCGTGCAGCGCGACATGATGGCCACGGTGGTGCCCTCGGCGCTGCGCCACTACGACATCCCCGACCTGATACGCCTCAGCCAAGGCCGCGTCAGCATTGACGATTGATGGAACTACGGCCGACTGTCACATAACGCCATTAAATTCGTAGGGGCATGATTTATCATGCCCGGTAGTGCTGAATGGCTGCCAAAGACGGACATGATAAATCATGCCCCTACGATATGATGTTTGTTTTTGGGGAAATTTGCGGATACACATATTATAACTCGGCTTTCAGAAACGTATAAACATACTGCAAGATGTACATCCACTTTGCGAAAGTTGAGTTATAATGTGTCTACCGCCGTTTTTCAGTATCTCAAGCTTACCTTTTGTCCCTCGCCCACGCTGACGCTCTTGCCGTTGGGCAGCACCAGTGTGCCCGTGCCGCAGCCCTTGGCCTCTATGCTGACGTGCTTGCGGTCCATCTCTATGTGGATGTTGCCTTTCGGCGTGGGCACGTCGCCCTTCATCCACTTCAGCCCGCCCAGGTTCGGCTTGCACTCCCACGCCTTGTAGCCTGGCTCTGTTGGCCTTACGCCGAGATAGTATTTGCCTATCAGATAGATGGGCGAGGCTCCCCAGGCGTGGCATTGGCTCTTGCCGTATGGGTGGCCGTACATGGCGAGGCGTTCGGGGTAGGTCTCGTGTGGGTCGTAGGTCTCCCAGAATGTTGTGGCTCCCTGCTTGATCATGCCGCCCCAGTAGTCGAGCATCTTCTTCATAACCAATTGCTGCTTGCCCAGCTTGCACAGTGCCTCAAGCTCGTAGAACTGCATGTAGGGTGTGGTGATGGGCATGATTGTGTCGCTCAGCAGCACGTTCTCGAGTATGTCGCTCTGCTGTTCGGTGTCGGCGAAGTCGTAGAGCACGGCAAACATATTGGCATAGCGCGTAACCTCACTGCTCTGCCGCCCGTCCACCACCGTGTGGACAAACAGGTGGCGGCTCTTGTCCCAGAACACGGGCGTCAGTTGCGAGCGCAGTTTGTCGGCCAACCCAGTGTATTTCTCCTCGTTGGCCTTGTCGCCCACCACCTCGGCGCAGAGGCTCATGGCCTGAAGCGAGCGCAAGTAGACCATCTGCTCGAAGGCCAGCTCGCCTTTTTTCGACATCCGTTTTGGGCTCCAGTCGACGAACACCCAGTCGCCCGGCTTTCCCTCCACCATGCCGCGGTCGTCGAGGCGGCCTTCCACCCACGCCATTAGCGACAGCATGCTGGGGTAGACGCGGCTCAGAAACTCGGTGTCGCCGGTGTAGAGGTAGTAATCGTAGATGGAGTTGAACCAGTAGAGTGTGTAGTCGAGTATTGTGTTGATGTTCTGGCGCACAGGGTCTTTGCCCCTCAGCGCACGTATGGTGCGGCGCACGACGGCAGCGTCCATCAGTGAGTAGTAGTTCATCAGGTACGACTGTATGGCGTCGCCCGACCACATCCAGCGGTCGCGCTTGATGCCTTCTATCATCACCTCGCGGTCGGTCAGGTGCAGGGTGTAGGCCGCCACCTCCCAGATATGGTTGAGCAGTGTGTCGCTCGAAGTGAACGAGCCTCGCTGCGGCAACGGCTTCATCTCTTGTTGCATTATTACATTGCCCACGCTGACGCCGCCATCGCACACTATTCTGACGTAGCGCATTGCACGCGAGCACACAAGCCTGTAGGTCGACCCGTTGCGGGGGCTGCGGGTGAGTGTCTGAAGGTCGATGATGCTGTCGGAGGTGAACCTGACGCGGTCAACAAGATAGGCGCGGTCGTCCTTGGCCTCGGCTGGGCTCTCGCCGTAGTAGACATACACTGTGCCATTGCCTCTGACGTTGTCGAGTTGCAAGTAGCCCATCGCCTCGCGGCTGAACGAGGCGAACAGCGTGTTGTCGTCGCGCTCTGTCGCGGTAGGGCTGACAGGCTCCACTGGTAGACGGTAGGCCGACGGGCGGCGATCCGCTGTGGCGAACATGGCTGTGCCGTCGTTGTCAATCCACGTTTCTGCCCGCTCGGCGTCGGCCAAGTTGCTTACTGTCCAAGTTGTGTCGCTGTTGAGGGTCTTGCCGTGGAGCCACAGTGTGGGCGGCGACAGCAGATTGCACACGCTGATGCGCAGCGTATGGCTGCCGGCAGGCATGGTGAACGAGGTCGGCATGCCAAACAGATAGTGGCTGTCTATCTTGATGCCAAACTGCCCCTCGGCCTTTATCTCCACTTCCTCCGGCTCAGCGAGGTTGAGCTTCTTCGAGAACTCCACCGTCTGCCAGTGGCTGTCGGCTCGCCAGAAGGCCGGATAGAAGGCTCCGCCCTCGGTGCGCAGGTTGTTGATGCGGTTGCCAGTCCAGATGTCCATGTCGCCAGGATACCATATCCAGGTTTGCGCTTGTGCCAAGGCCGATGTCAGCAGCCCCGCGATGATCATTGCTCTTAGTTTCATATTCATTCGGTTTTCGGTTGTTTCGTGGTGTGATTGCAAAGTTGCTAAATATGGCCAAATACTTTGTTTTTTCGATGTCGGTGTTACAGACTATGACTCATATCTCACTTGGATTTACTTGATACATGTTGTTCTCGGAGCGAAAGTTGCTTTTTGATATTATCAACTTGCTCAGGTGTTTGATGCCACTGTTTTCTTAATTCTTCTGTTTTCTGAGTCCAGTAAGTTGTTCTTAGCTCTTCCATGCAGGTTTCCGAAGCTCTTGCTAATGAATCTGATATGTCGTCATTTATTCCGCCATTCTGGCTAAGATGTTTTATCAACATTGATTCCAATGCTTTACTTATTCATAATAACAGCATTCGGATTCATAGGATAATAAGCCAAGGATTTTTTAACACATTTTAGTATGAACTCGTCATACCTGTGATACTTGTAGAAATAACTTAAGGCAAGGTCGGAAAGTTGACAAGCTACTGTTTGAATGTCCGACAAAGGTGTAAGATACGTTCCTACATTTATGGCAGAGTCAGTTATGGCGAAATGGTCTTTAATTGCGAAAGTTGGTTGATACTGGTGAGAGGTTACCTCAACGGTAACCCAATCTCCTGTGAACAAGTTGTCCTTGTCTTCATACATAATGAAGCAATGTCTGGGTGCATGAGCTATGCCTACTTCTGCTCCGAGTTCTTCGGCAATAAGTTTAAAAGCCCAAGGCAAAGAATGGCATCGCCCTTTGTGTGTCATTAGCGTTCTTGAAACCAATTGATAACGCCAGTCGTTTTCGGGGAACTCATTGCTAAAATCATACTCAAAAGGCTTATGCTCATTGCCATAACAGGGATAAAAGAAAAAATTACATAAAGCGATTTGTTTTGCAGTCTTATATTTTTCCCACTTATTTACTTCAATAAGCCTTAGCAAATAGTTTGCATAATTCTTGACTGGTATGCAAAAATCTTTTTCATAGTCAAGTCTCCCATCAAGATATGCCCATTCAGACAAGAACACGGCACGCTTAATAGATATTTTTTCCTTGCCATCAAGCATTTGTGCTATTTCTTGGTAAGCTTCATCATACATCCTTGTGGTACTATCCAATTGTGCATATAATAATTGTGCATTTGTTATGGCTAAAAAGATTGCGAGTTTTAGATGTTTCATAATTGCTGAGTTGTGGAAATGAGGTTTTCAATGAGCTTATATAAGCATTAGTCTGGCCACATAGAAATAGCCTTGAGATTCTTTGTCTGAAGTTATCCATTTTCCTTTGGTCTTTTTGACAAACCTTTTTATGAAGTTAAGAATGTCGCTATATTCAACAAATGGGGGACAATAAAGCATGAATACACCTTTTGGCCTTAATTTAGAATTGAATACAATAACAAATGGAATAGCCATGGCTATACATTCATCTGAAACTTTTTTATAATAAGCTAATCTTATAGCTTCTTCAAGTTTTTCTTTACCTTCTTTGTAAGATATGTTCCGTGATATTATGTCATTTGATTTATAAAGTTTGTATGTAATAGTTATTTGGTCTTTTGATTTTATTAGCAAAGGCTTATGCATACAGTCATAGATAGTGTCAACTTTGCTGGCGAATTCTTCTGCTCCAGTCGTTGAAGGGCTGTAGAAAAGAAGAAGCAATAGTATAAAGGAGCTCTTAATAATCATACCCAAGTTTTCTTGACATGTGTTTTGTTCTTCCATAAATGAACTCGTCGACGCCTGGCTGTCGATGACCAAAAGGCTTTCCCATTAAGAAAAGGACTACATGCGCAAACTCATGGGCAACGCCAACAGTTCTGTGGTTAAGGTTGCCTGCAGCATTAATAATAATCTGTATCTCATTGGATGTGGAACGTTTTCCTGACTCTAATCCCATAATGGGGAATAAAGACTGCCCCGTATTACCTTGAATGTGAAATCCGTATTCGTCAGGTGGGTCTGCCAGGGCTGGATCAAAATCGTCAGTATAATCATAAGGTGTTGATCCGAAAGGTTCGGTTTTTATTTTTCCATCTTTACCCATATAATTAATAATGTTAGAGGTCTTAACATCAACCATCATGGGGTTGGTGGAAATGTAATATAAATCTTTCAAGAATAGGTTGTCTGTGTTTTTAGCTTGTGCATATATGGAATTAGGGTCAAGAATGCCATTATTAAACTTCAAGCTAATAGATTCATCAGTACCAATTCCATTGTATATGGCGTCAATCATATTTGGCGACACTCTTATGCTGTCTCCATCAGGATCTATAAAGTAAACAGGGTTATTTGAACAGGAGGCGTATGGCGAGATAAATGGCCAAGAATACACACATATTGGCAAGGAAGCGATTAATAAAGTCGCTGTTAATAGTTTGTATTTGCTACTCATGTCGTATCAATTAGGCGATAGTTTATGTTGATGCTCTTATTCAGAGTCCTATGCAAAGATAGACATTATTTCTTAACTAAGAAAAGAAATGTGGATAAAAAGCCGCACCTGTTTTGCCATGCGGCAAATAATGGCTAACTTTGCCGATGAAACCAAAACACTACTGACTATGCGACAGATTATCCGCCACTTCACCGACGACGACCTCTACAAGCTGACCATGTGCTGCGCCGTGATCGACAACTATCCGAGGGCGCAGGTGCGTTACATGTTTGTCGACCGCGACAACACAGTCTATCCGCCGGGCTTCGCCCAAGCCCTCATGGAGCAAATCAAGATGCTGGAGAGCGTGGTCATCACCGATGAGGAGATAGCCTTCATGCGCCGCCGGTGCTACTACATGCCCGACTGGTTCTACACCTATCTGAAGGGATTCCGCTACAACCACGAGTGGGTAGACGTATGGCAGGACGACGACGGCCACCTGCACATCACCTTTGAGGGCAACTGGAGCGACACCATTCTGCTCGAGGTGAAGGTGCTGGCCATAATCTCGGAGCTGTACTACATTATGACGGGCCAGGACCAGCAGCTCGATTACGAGGCCTACTACCACAAAACCTGCCGCAAGGCCGAGCGGTTGCTTGCGGCGGGATGCCTCTTCAGCGACTTCGGCACGCGCCGCCGCGCCAGCTACCAGGCCGAGGACACGGTGGTCAGGGCCATGAAGGACTGCTCGCGCCGCCGCCAGTGGCCGGGCAACTTCGTGGGCACGAGCAACGTCTACCTCGCCATGAAGCACGACCTGCTGCCCATCGGCACCATGGCCCATGAGTTTGTGTGCGCCATCGGCGGCATGTACGGCCCGCAGATGGCCAATCACATCGCCATGCAGAAGTGGTGCCACACGTTCCGCGGCGCGCTCGGCACGTTCCTCTACGACAGTTTCGGGTGGGACATCTTTTCCAAGAACTTCTCCGAGGACTACGCCAACCTGTTCAAGGGGCTCCGCGTCGATTCGGGCGACAACCGTGAGCAGCTGGAGCGCATAGTGGCCAAATACCGTCAGCTCGGCATCGACCCGCGGACGAAGCAGGTGGTGTTCAGCAATGCGCTCGACACCGACCGCGCCATCGAGATTCAGCAGTTCGCCAAGGACAAGTGCCAGCCCTCGTTCGGCATCGGCACCCACTTCACCAACGACTTCGACGGTATACGCCCCATGAACATCGTTATAAAGCTCGTGGCCGCCAAGATGACGGAGTCGTGGGACTTCTACAACGACACGTGCAAGATCAGCGAGGACGACGGCAAGCACACTGGCAAGCCCGAGGTGATACGCCGTTTCATGGACTGTCTGCACATCGGGCAGAAGTAGTCGTCGGCTGGTTGGCATACCTTGCCTGTCCTGCGTTATTCTCTGCAAACGATGAATGTTGGAAATTATGCTTTGCCGCGACTCTTTTACTAATGTTGCGGTGCAAGTCTGACAGTGCGAAAGTGCCTCTTTCATCCTCCGAAAGAGGCACTTTTGCAATCGTGCCTCAGCTGTTTCACTTTTCTGTCTCAGCTGAGACAGGAATGTTAAACAGCTGAGGCAGATAAGTGGAACAGCTGAGGCACGTTGATCAGAGAGGCGGTATTGGCTTGTCAGATGGCGTGGCTGAGGCTTCCGTCCCTTAGGCGTGTGATTATGTCGCTGGCTCTTATCTTCACCAATGTGTGTAAGAAAAACTGTAATATGTGTAAGCAGAAGAGCCGAAAAATCATTAATTTTGCAGCCGAAATAACGAAAAAGTATGAAAACAACATTATTTATAATGGCCGCCTTGGCCATTTCAGCCAACTCCGTGGCCCAGACCAGTGACACTCTGCGCACCTTGCAGCTCGACAACGTGGTGGTTACGGGCACGCGCACCGTTACCGACGTGCGCCACCTGCCTTTCACCGTCGACGTGGTCAGCCGCCCGCAACTCACTGAGAACCAGCGTCCCAACCTGCTGCCCACGCTTATGGAGCAAGTGCCGGGCTTGATGCTCACCTCAAGGGGCATGATGGGCTACGGCGTTAGCACCAACGCCGCCGGAGGACTCAACCTGCGCGGCATCAGCGGTGGCTCGGGCCAGCTTATGGTGCTCATCGACGGCCATCCGCAATACAACGGTGTCTACGGACACCCCATCTCCGACGCCTACCAGACCATGATGGCCGACCGCGTGGAGGTGCTGCGCGGCCCGGCCTCGATGCTCTATGGGTCGAACGCGATGGGTGGTGTAATCAACATCGTAACCCGCGGCATGCACCACGACGGTGTCAAGACCGACATCAACCTTGGCGCGGGCTCGTGGGGCACTGTGCAAACCGAGGTCAGCAACCAGGTGCGCTCTGACCGATTCACCTCCACGGTGGCGGCGCAGTATGGGCGCAGCGACAACCAGCGTCCGCGCATGGGCTTCGAGCAGTATGGCGGTTACTTGAAGCTCGGCTACGACCTGTCGCAGAACTGGAACGCATGGCTCGACGCCGACCTGACCCACTTCAACGCTTCCAATCCCGGCACAGTCTCAAGTCCGCTCTACGACGCGCGGCAGTGGATCACGCGTGGCAACGTGGCCATCGGAGTCGACAACGACTACGGGTGGACCAACGGCCGGCTCAGCGTCTACGACAACTTCGGCCGCCACAAGATCAACGACGGCACGTCGGACCCCGTCAACAGTCCTACTTCGCGCTATTTCCGCTCCAAGGATGCGCTGGTGGGCGTCAGCTGGTATCAGAGCGCACGCCTCTTCCGTGGCAACCGCACCACCGTGGGCTTCGACTATCAGCACATCTATGGCCGCGCCTACTACACATCGATAGCGACTGGAGAGGTGCTCGAAACGCCCAACAAGCAGAGCGGCCACAGCCATCGCAACGAGGTGGCGGGCTACGTCGACTTCCGCCAGGACTTGGCTTCGTGGCTGACCCTCGACGCGGGCATACGCCTCGACCACCATTCCATCACAGGCACGGAGTGGGTGCCGCAGGGCGGACTGGTGTTCCGTCCCGTTCAGACTGGCTCGCTCAAGATGATGGTGAGCAAGGGCTTCCGTAATCCAACCATGCGCGAGCTCTACCTCTATCCACCATCAAACACCGACCTCAAGCCGGAGCGGCTGATGAACTAC
Organism: uncultured Prevotella sp.; assembly: GCA_964602785.1. GTDB lineage: Bacteria > Bacteroidota > Bacteroidia > Bacteroidales > Bacteroidaceae > Prevotella. The sequence continues at coordinate 856 of CAZRSL010000026.1, read as the reverse complement.
GAGCTGTCGTGGCGGCAGAGTCTGCAGAACTTCTCCTACGGCGTGAACCTCTATTATATAAAAGGTGACAATATGATTCAGACGGTGCGCATAGATGGCCGTCCGCGCAACGTCAACACGGGTGTTGTGGAGAACAGCGGCGCCGAGGTGGAGGCCACATGGCGCGTCAACCCGCATCTGTCGCTCACCACCAACCACTCTGTGCTTCACATGGTGCACCACGTGCTCTCCGCTCCAGAATACAAGGGCTACCTCGGAGCCACCTGGCATAGCGGCGCATGGATGCTGACGGGCGGAGTGCAGCAGTTGGCCGGCCTCTTCACGTCAATTGATGGCAACGGCACCAAGGAAAACGCCACATTGGTGCACGCCACCGTCAACTTCCAAGTGGCCCGAAATGTCGGTTTGTGGGTGAAAGGCGACAATCTCTTGGCCCAGAAATATGAGCTGATGGCAGGATTCCCAATGCCACGTGCAACTTTTATGGGCGGCGTAAACATCAGTCTGTGAGCCTGTTTGCCATGATTCTACTTTCGGCGGAACAAAAAAATAAGATTTTTTTCGCCGAAAAGTTTGGCGCATAACAATATTTGTTATACCTTTGCACTCGCTTTCGGCCAAAAACCAAAGCACACAGAGAGATCTTTGAGAAGCTTACCATAACAGAGAGAAGTAGTACAAGAAGAAAGCAGGTTTCAGCCTCTTTGAGGAGGAAATCTGGTAAGGAAACCAACCGTCATTCTCGTTTTGAGAATACATACAGGTGAACTTTAAACTTGACTAAAGGAGACGCAGTGATTCCTGGCTTGAGACAGACGAAAGCATCGCCCGTTAATGGGTGATGTGCAAATACATT
>CAZRSL010000025.1:0-36643 GCA_964602785.1 uncultured Prevotella sp. | reverse complement strand
GCTGCTTCTCTATGTCCATCCAGTCGCTGGTGGCCGTCTTGCGTATCTTGTTGTTCTTCACCGCCCCGGCCACCTGTATCTGTCCACCGAAGAGCAGGAACTTCTCGGTCAGCGTGGTCTTGCCCGCGTCTGGGTGGGAGATGATGGCAAAGGTGCGGCGGCGTTCTATCTCGTTCATCAGTTCTGCTCGGATAGTGCGTTCATATTCTGCAGGCAGAGGCGCAGGCTGTCCTCCCAGTAGGGAATTGCCAGATGGAACGTCTGCTTCACCTTAGTCTTGTCAAGCACCGAGTAGGCGGGGCGCTTCACGGGGCTTGGGAACTCGTCGCTGTGGCATGGCTCCACGTCGCACTCGGTGTGGCCAGCCAACTGCCCTATCTTGCGGGCGAAGTCGAACCACGAGCACACACCCTCGTTGGAGAAGTGGTAGATGCCCGTGTTGCCCACATAGAGGCCATCCTCCACTATTCGAAGTATTGCCTGGGCCAAGTCGCCAGCGTAGGTGGGCGTGCCGCACTGGTCGAACACCACCTTTATCTGCGGTTTGGTGGCTGTCAGGTTGAGCATGGTCTTCACGAAGTTGTGGCCATACTCGGAGTAGAGCCACGCCGTGCGCAGGATGATGTAGTTGCCGCCGATGGCTGTGATGTTCTGCTCGCCATGCAGCTTGGTCAGACCGTAGACCCCGGTCGGCGTGCCTTTCTGATCCTCGCGGCAAGGAGTGTTGTATGGGTCGGCGCCGAAGACATAGTCGGTGGAGACGTGCACGAGCAGTCCCCCCACCCTCTTCATGGCCTTTGCCAGCAGTGCGGGGGCGGTAGCGTTGAGCGTCTCCACTATGTCGCCCGCCGTCTCAGCCTTGTCCACATTGGTCCAAGCGGCACAATTGATGATGCACTCCACATTGTTTTCGTCCACCATGCGGTTGATGTCGTCCTCGCGGATTATGTCGAGGTGGGTGTAGCCGTCGGTTACGTCGGTGAAGATGTAGTGGTTGGCCTTTTGGTCGGCAAACCTCTGGATTTCGTTGCCAAGTTGCCCGTTGGCTCCAGTTACTAATATGTTCATTATCTTGTGGTTTTTGCGTTTTTCAATCGTCGTCGCCGAAGTCGAGACCCTCGGTCTTGTCCTGCTTATAGTAGTCGCTCAGCATTCCCACGAAAGTGGTAATCTCCTTTATGGCGTGCTGGGTCTCGGGGCTGATGGGCTTGTTCTGCAGCCGTAGCATCATCACTCCGTAGAGGGCGTTGAGACACGTCTCTATCTCCGACACGTCGCGGTCGCCTTTCTGCCTAAGCTCCACTATGAACGGCAGCACCTTGTAGTACTCAGAGTTGTAGAGGGGGAACCGCCCGCTGTTGAGCAGCCTCTGGTGCAGCTCGTTGAGGTCGCTGAGCACCACCTGATTTATCTGCAGGTGGCCGCTCTGGCGCTTGCCCTCGCGGTTCATCATAGTAACGAGGTTGCCAAACCAGTCGGTCTCGTCCTCAAGTTTGTCTTGCGGATAGTTGAAGCGGCTGACATACTGGTCGTGAATGGCTTGCAAGTTGCATCCGTAGGCTCTGATTATGTCCTCCACCTGCCACATATATAGCAGATATTCGGCTATGCTCTCGTCTCTAAGTTTCTGTGCTACAAACATTTAGAATTCGGGTAATAAATATATGTTGAAGATGGTGCCGATGAGTGTTATCAAGCTGAAAATGATAACCAGTGCGCCAATGATGCGGTTGATGATGACCACGCCCTGCTCGTCCCACTTCTCGCGTATCTTGTCGATGAGCCAAGTCAGGCCGAACCACCATATTACGGCTCCGGAGATGATGCTCGCATAGCCGATGCACATCATAAAGGGATGATTGGGCACCACGAAGTTGAACATGCTGAACAGAGCCATGAACAGCAAGACTATCAGTGGGTTGCTGAAGGTGATGAGGAAGCCCGTCCAGCAGTTGTACCATAGCGTGCCCTTGCTTTGCTGGCCTCCCTGACGCGCGTTGCGGAGCGGGTTGTTGAGGAAGCTGTAGAGTCCGAAAGCAAGGAGCATGAATCCGCCGACGAGCTGGAAGTAGAACTTGTAGACCGGATTGTTGATGAAGTCGAGGATGAAGCTGATGCCAATGCCAGTGATGATGGCATAGAAGAGGTCGCTGACAGCGGCCCCCACGCCCGTTACGAAGCCATACCAACGCCCCTTCTTCTGGGTGCGCTGCACGCACAGAATGCCCACGGGACCCATCGGCGCCGATGCGGCCACACCGATAATCATGCCCTTCAGAATCAGGGCGAGAATGTCTATCTGCAAATATGATGGTAACAGTGAGTTCATAATCGGGTGCAAAATTGGCAAAAATTAGCGAATTAAGCAAATTTACAGGCATAATCTTTGCTTAATAGGATAACTTTTCACGGCAATTTGCACATTCGATTACCCCAAAATGTATGTTCCATAATCGTTATACCATTTTTTGATATTGAAACTAATTGCTAAAAGCTTTTACTGGTACAGAATGTCTTTTGTTTTATTGTAATCACTAATATCATTGTAGTCAAACGGTACATCGATAGAATCCCCACTTAGAGACCCGACAAAGCGGAATATTATCCCACAATGAACCAGTTTGCAATATTTTACAAGCAATTTAGTACTGGCATCATTAGATTGGATGATTTCTTGCAACATAGTTTGCTTAATCATTGGTATGAAATTCTTAATTCTGCTTATATCATACTGGTTTTCATCGACTTTAGTCTCGGTCAATATGTTGTGTCCTTGAAGACGAAACCCAGTAATCTCCAAGCCTTGACCTAAATCCATAGGCAATGCCCTACTATCAGTTTTTATCTGTAATTGAAGGGCATTGTTCAGTGCAGCGAAAGGGTTAGCTTTTATCTGGGACATCTTTTCCTTTATGTAATCTATAGGCATATCACAAGTAAAAACTTCGCCCTTTCCATCGTCAACGTTAACCTTTATGCCAAGTCCATCATCTGTGATTTGACGTATCATGCTCTCGCCGCTTGTGCCAGTTGCAAGAAATGAGACAAGAAACAGGTCACGAGCGGCATCTGGCTGGTTTTCAAGTAATTCACGGTCGAAATGCGCTTGTTTGTAATCGAAATTAAAAACTACATAGTCTCCATCAATCTCCATGTGTGTTATTGATATTGGTCCTCCGGATAAAGGTATTGGGCACTTTTGATTGACTTGCTCTATCTGCGACCGTATTTCGCCGTGATTTGATTTCCTTATTAATTGGGAAACCAAACTTAATACAATCATGGCAACTGAAACAATTACAGCAATCTTCATTTGCGACTTCTTCCCATCCCGCTGGCTTGCTTTGTAAAAGCAAAACCAGCCTAATGCAATGAATACTGCGATATAAATGAGGAGCACACAGACTCGAGCCCCGTCATCAATACTACGAAATAATGATGGGATACCTCCGACGATGCCGAAAACAGTGAAAAACCATCCCAATACTTTTAGAAAAATGTTCATGATGTTATGTATAAAAAATAAATGTTTGGTTTTATGGCTTACAACTCTTACAAGGGGTCCTCCCCATTCTTTCCGCTGTATTACGGCTAACACCACGTGTGGTAATATGTCCTTTTATATAGAAACAATTATTGCGGTGGTACTTTTTGCCAAATCGTGTAATATATACCACATCATCCTTGCTATAATATGTTGCAGAATAAGAGTAGTTTTTATTCGAGCTTCCGCCACATGAAATAGCTGTAAACAGCAAGATAGAAAATAATAGACAAGACAGTCGTTTCATCTTTCAATTATGTTGATTGTTATAATTCATCACCTGTGTAGAGCATACATGCTCCAGTGATAATAAGCGCAAGATTTATAAGTAGTATAATGCCTGATAACACACAAAAACAGAAAGTAAGTTCAACATAGGGATGAACGTATGTTATTCTTATACAGATATAGAATTGCCAGAGTAATACAAGCGAGCATAGAACGGCCATTACCTTGTTTCCATCGACAAGTTTCATCACCCCCATAAAGATAAATCCTATTATTGTTAAAGCGATGGTGGCTGCTATAATCAATAACAACATAGCCCAACGAGGGCTTTCAATCGTACTTAATATTCCAAGGCCAGGAAGCACTTGGTTAACTGCAATTCCACGCATAACTTCCGAGACAGAAAAAGAAAATATATCCTGGAATATCTCCCCCATACATACGTATGAAATGAACGTAAAGTTGCATGCTACCATAGACAAGGCAAAACCAACAAGCCATGAAAGCAATAATGCCCCTGACGCCCTGATAATATAGCTCATAATTCTTTAGTTTTATCCTACCAAATAAAGAAAATCCACAAAAGGCCTTTAATCTCAGACAAAACACCATCTAAGAATAATATAGAACCAAGGGAGTCCGTCCGGCAATAGTCAACAAAAAACACCACTGTCATTATCTGACTAATAGCTAAATAAATAGCCACTAAACATCCAAGGCATCCATCTTCATCCATAACGATTATGTTTAACTGTTAGCAGATTCTAAGGTTTCAATCACATGGTTAATTGCAGAAGGGCTCATTCCGTATGCAGACCCAATAATCTTGCAAAACTGTTTTTCGCGCTCATCAAAAAATCCATCAGCCATCATAACAATAACCAGATTCGCAAGGTAGCGGCTCTTATCTTCCTCTCTCTTGGGCACTACAAACTTTACCGATTCATGTTTTGTTAAGCAGCGCTTGATGTCTTTGTTACTCATGCCCTCCTTTTTAGCAATGAGTGCTATAGCAGCAAGTTCGGTGTTGTCAACATGCCCATCAGCTGCTGCCATGGCAATTAAACTTTTGAGATGGGATAACCTCGCCCTCTCTTCTCTTGATTTAAAAATGTCTGTAAATGACATAGGGGTAATATTTTCGCCCACAGCTCCAGTGAGCATTAAATTAATGATTGTTTAGGCATACACAAAAAAACGTGGAGCCAAGCTGCTTGCTCGTTCCATGTTCTAAAGGCCTTCGCATTGCCCGGATTGTCGAAACGAGCAACAACGAAAGCCCCACGTTGATGTATAATACAACAAACCTCACTATCTTGGCACACTCTATATGCCAAAAACAATAAGGGTTGTAATGAATACATCCCAAGGGGCGTTCCCATTGCTTTGTTTTTGACAATCCGTAGGAGTTTGCGAAGTTCTTAGAACATCAAAACCAAAGCGTACAGTTACGCCTTTATGTATATGTCGAGGCCACTGATTACGCGGTTGGCCGCGAAACCTCATGGCTCTCGACTGCAAATTTAGGAAGTTTTCTTTAATGATGCAAGTGTTTCTATAATTTTTTTGCATCATTTTTAGACTGTATCATTGTGCACCAATGATACACATTATAGCGTCAGCTATGAATAATCAAGTTATGAGGGATGTTCATTATGGACAGAATTGCTTTCAACCAGCCAACCAAGACCAATGAGACTCCAATAATTGGCAAAAATTAGCGAATTAAGCAAATTTACAGGCTTAATCTTTGCTTAATAGGATAACTTTTCATATCTTTGCCGCTACAATATTTATGACTAACAATTATTATTATGGACGTTCAGCAACCTAAACCTTACGTGATTGGTCTCGACCTTGGAGGCACCAATTCCGTGTTTGGCATCGTCGACCAGAGAGGACAGATTCTCGGGTCGACCTCAATCAAAACCCAGAGTTACAAAAATGTAGACGACTTTGTCGACGCGGGCGTGATTGCCTTGCAGCCTCTGATCGACAAGGTGGGCGGCGTAGAGCAAATCAAGTCGATGGGCATCGGCGCGCCCAACGCCAACTATTACCGGGGCACCATAGAGTACGCCCCCAACCTCTCGTGGGCCCACACTGGCATAGTGCCACTGGCCGACATGTTCTCGAAGAAACTCAACATACCCGTGGCCATCACCAACGACGCCAACGCTGCCGCACTTGGCGAGATGCAGTATGGCGTGGCTCGCGGCATGAAGAACTTCATCATGCTCACTCTCGGCACTGGCGTGGGCTCCGGCATTGTAATCAACGGCCACCTGGTCTACGGCTGCGACGGTTTTGCCGGCGAGCTGGGCCACGTTACCATGGTACGCGAGAACGGACGCACTTGCGGTTGTGGCCGCAAGGGTTGCCTCGAGGCCTATTGCTCGGCCACTGGTGTGGCCCGCACGGCCCGCGAGTTCCTCAAGGAAAGCAAGGAGGAGAGCGTGCTGCGCGACATCAAGCCAGAGGACATCACATCGCTCGACGTGAGCATAGCAGCCGGCAAGGGCGACAAACTGGCACTGAGGGTGTATCAGTTCACGGGCGAGATGCTCGGAGAGGCATGCGCCGACTTCGCGACATTCTCATCGCCAGAGGCTTTCATCTTCTTCGGCGGACTGACCAAGGCGGGCGACCTGCTCATGGATCCGATTAAGAAGAGCTACGACAAGCACGTGATGAACATATTCAAGGGCAAGGCGCAGTTCCTCATCTCCAGTCTCGACGACGCCAGCGCGGCAGTGCTCGGTGCTTCGGCCATAGGCTGGGGCATCTGACCCAGAATCAAGATAATGAATCAAGCAGAAGACATCAGAAACGCCATCCAATGTATGAAGGATGGTGGCATCATACTTTATCCAACCGATACCGTTTGGGGTATCGGTTGTGATGCCACCAACGCCGACGCGGTGGCGAAAGTGTACAAGATAAAGCGGCGCGACGACTCGAAGGCACTGATTTGCCTCGTCGACAGCGACGCAAGGCTGCAACGATACGTGAGAAACGTGCCGTCGGTGGCTTGGGATCTGATCGACGCTGTGGTGAGCCCGACAACGCTGGTGCTCGACGGGGCTGTCAACCTGGCGCCAAACCTGATAGCCGACGACGGGAGCATAGGCATACGCATCACCCACGAGCCCTTCTCCCACGAGCTGTGCTACAGGTTTCAGAAAGCCATAGTCAGCACAAGCGCCAACATCAGCGGTGAACCAGCACCCGCCAACTTTTCCGACATCAGCGAGGAAATAGTGAACGCTGTCGACTACGTCTGCATGTCGCGGCGTGGCGAGAAGAAGAAGCACAAGCCTTCGAGCATAATAAAGATAGGCCAGGACAGTGAAGTGAAGGTAATAAGATAAAAAAACAGGTGATTCAGGATTTGGCAACAGCTATCTTACAAGAGAAGCAATCGGTATTAGACAGATTCATCGACTGGCGTCGGCACCACATAGCCGACTCCCATTTTGTGCTGCTGTTAGCATTCCTCACAGGACTGTTTTGCGCCATGGCGGCCGTGGCCCTCCACTGGCTCATCCACGAGATACAGCACCTGCTCACGGCTGGGTTCGACGCCCGCACCATCAATCTGCTCTACCTCGTGTTCCCCGTTGTGGGCATCTACTTGACCACACTGTTTGTGAAGTATGTAGTCAAGGACAACATATCCCATGGCATCACCCGCGTGCTCTACGCCATCAGCAGCAAGCAGAGCCGTCTGAAAGCCCACAACTGTTGGACATCGGTGGTGGCCTCGGCCATCACCATCGGTTTCGGTGGCTCGGTGGGTGCCGAGGCTCCCATTGTGCTCACTGGCTCGGCCATCGGCTCCAACCTGGGCCAGTTGTTCCGCATGGACAACAAGACGCTCATGCTCATGGTGGGCTGTGGCGCGGCGGCGGCAATAGCCGGCATCTTCAATGCGCCAATAGCAGGACTGGTGTTTACGCTGGAAGTGCTGATGGTCGACCTGACCATGAACTCGTTGCTGCCCATACTTATCTCGTGCGTCACGGCCACCTGTTTCAGCTACGTTTTTTCGGGCTACCAGCCCATGTTCAACTTCCAGATGGAGATAGCGTGGCAGCTCGACCGCCTGCCGGCTGTGCTGCTGCTCGGCATAGCGTGCGGCTTCGTGGGTCTGTACTTCATGCGCACCATGACAGCCTGCGAGGATGTGTTCGCCCGACTGAAGAACCATCCCTACGTGAAACTGCTGCTCGGCGGTCTCATCCTCAGCTCGCTCATATTCTTCTTCCCCTCGCTCTACGGTGAAGGCTACGACAGCCTGAACGTGTTTATCAGCGGCAAGACCGAGGCCGACTGGGACCAGATACTCGACAACTCACTCTTCGCGGGGCGCAGCAACATGCTCCTGCTCTATGTTGGCTTGGTGGCCTTCACCAAAGTGTTTGCCACCTCGGCCACCAACGGCAGCGGCGGTTGCGGCGGCACATTCGCCCCGAGCTTGTTCATCGGCGGCTTTTTCGGTTTCTTTTTCGCCCGTTTCTGGAACGTCTACCAGATAGGCATCTACATTCCCGAGAACAACTTCACCCTCTACGGCATGGCGGCGGTGATGGCGGCGGTGATGCACGCCCCACTGACGGGCATTTTCCTGATAGCCGAGCTGACGGGAGGCTACCAACTGCTGATTCCGCTGATGATCGTTACCATCAGTTCATATCTCACCATCAACATCTTCGAGCAGCACAGCATCTACGGCATGCGGCTGGCCCGCGAGGGAAAGCTCATCACCCACCACACCGACAAGGCTGTGCTGACGCTGATGAGCCTCGACAGCGTGGTGGAGCACGACTTTCGCAGCGTAAAGCCCGACATGAAGATGTGGCAGATGATAGAGGTAATCAGCCGCTCGCGCACGCCCTACATGCCAGTGGTCGACGACGGCGGCAAACTGTTGGGCGAGATTGACATCACCAAGCTGCGCCATGTGATCTTCCGCACCGAACTCTACAACCGCTTCGAGGTGTCGCAGCTGATGAGCGAACCGGCGGCCGTGCTCAACCAGAACGAGAGCATGGAGAGCGTGATGAACAAGTTTGACAAGACCAACGCCGACGTGCTGCCAGTGGTCGACGACGGCGGCAAGATAGTGGGCTATGTCGACCGCACGCGCCTCTACAAGGCCTACCGACAGATGGTGGCCGACCTGAGCGAGGAATAGTTTTCCCCAAAATAATAATCGGAAATAAAACGAAAATGATATGATGAATATCCGCAATCATCCAAACAAGCGGCATTCTCTCTGTAGGGGCATGATTGCAGACAGACTTTAAACTCATCAGCCACATTGATACACATTATTATATTATGGACAAGAAAGACCTGAGAATAGTTTTCATGGGCACGCCCGAATTTGCCGTGCCCACATTGGAGCGGCTCATCAGTGGCGGCTACAACGTGGTGGGAGTGGTTACCCAGCCCGACCGGCCAGTGGGGCGCCACCAAGACACGCTCCAACCATCGGCCGTTAAGCAGTGCGCCGTGGCCCACGGGCTGCCGGTGCTGCAACCGGAGAAGATGAAAGACCCCGCTTTCGTGGCCCAGTTGCAAGCCTTACGTCCCGACCTGCAAGTGGTGGTGGCCTTCAGAATGCTGCCAGAGGTGGTGTGGGCCATGCCGCGCTTTGGCACATTCAACGTCCACGCCGCCCTGCTGCCGCAATACCGTGGCGCGGCCCCCATCAACTGGGCGGTGATAAACGACGAGACCATGACTGGCGTTACCACGTTCTTCCTTGACAAGAACATCGACACGGGCCGCATCATCACGCAAAAGAAATTCCCCATACCGCACGACGCCGACGTGGAATATGTCTACAACGGGCTGATGAAGCTGGGAGCTGACATCGCCATCGAGACTGTGGACAAGGTGATAGAGGGCGACGGCAAAGTGAAAAGCACAGTGCAGCCCGACATGGACAATCTGAAACCAGCACCAAAGATATTCAAGGAGACATGTCAGATTGACTGGAACCAGCCAGCCGAGCGCGTTTACAACTTCGTGCGTGGTCTAAGCCCATATCCTGGGGCATGGACGCTGTTCGGCGCTAAAGGACAAGTGATGAAGATATACCGCACCGCCGAGACCAATTTGCCCACCGACGGCGACCCAGGCGAGGCGACCATCACGGACAAGCACCTCTATTTCAACGCAGCCGACAGTCTGCTCGAGGTGCTCTCGCTCCAACTCGCGGGCAAGAAGCGCATGGATGCCGCCAGCTTCATCAATGGGCTGAGGCTGTAGCACCGCTGACACAAGTCTCATAGCCTACACTGGACGATTACCACTAACTCTCCCTATACTCCAGTGGTGTCTGCCCTGTATGCTTGCGAAAGAAGCGGTTGAAGAAGCTGGCATTGGGGAAGTTGAGCCTCTCGGCTATCTCGTAGATATTGGTATTAAATCCACCATTTCAGGTAGCCATCTTTCAGCAGAACATGCCTAACTTTGCAACCGAGAAAAGACAAAACGACATGAAGAAAGCATTTGGACTAATAATGACGTTGGCAGCAATGCTGCCGTCGTGCTCGGCCTGCAGCGACAACACCAACGATGTGAACAGCGAAGAGAATGGCACAGGGGCATACGAGATTACAACCACCGACTTGTGGACACAGCGCGGAAACAACCGCATCTATGGAAGGCTCTACTCGCCCCAGGGGAAGACTGGCAGATTGCCATTGGTGATTTTAAGCCACGGCTTCGGCGGCAATCACAGCGACTTGGCGAGCTATGTCGAGCGCATGGCTCAGATGGGATATATGGCATACACGTTCGACTTCTGCGGCGGAAGCAACAGCAGCCGCAGCGACGGATCCACCACCGCGATGTCGGTTCTCACTGAACGTTCCGACCTTGAGGCCATCATCGACTACTTCAAGACGCGCGACGATGTCGACGCAACTCACATAACACTCGCCGGGGCAAGCCAAGGAGGGTTCGTCTCTGCGCTGACAGCCGCCGACCGGCCTGCCGATGTCCAATCTCTGGTTCTTTTCTATCCCGCCCTTTGCATTGTCGACGATGCCCACAGCCGCTGGTCGTCGTACGGAAGCATCACCTCGTCGAGCCTTTGGGACACACAGCTCGGCGCAATCTATTATCAGGATGCGTGGAATATTGATGTATACGCTGAGATAGCAAAATACACCGGTCCAGTACTTCTCGTGCATGGCACAGCCGACAACATTGTGGACATATCCTACGCCGACCGAGCAGCCCAGGCCTATTCCAACGTGGAGTACCATAAAATCGAGGGTGCCGGACACGGATTTGGCGGCAGCAACCGCACAACTTCTATGAATTATATGGTAAACTTTATGAACAATCACGCCAACGACACAACGCCATCCGACACCGATTCAGGCAAGATAACCGTTACTGTCGGAGGAAAAACTTTCACAGCCACACTTGCCGACAACGAGACGGCCACAGCCTTTAAGTCTCTGCTGCCCATGACCCTGCCCATGAGCGAACTCAACGGCAACGAGAAGTACAACTATCTGAACGGCAGCCTGCCCACAAACGCAAGCAATCCGGGCACAATACAGACTGGCGACATCATGCTCTACGGCAGCAATTGTGTGGTGCTGTTCTATGAGACGTACCGCACGTCGTACAGCTACACAAGGATAGGTCGCATCGACAACCCGTCAGGTCTTGCAGAGGCTTTGGGCACAGACGACGTGACGGTTACGTTCGGACTGCAAACCACCGGCATTGCCAATGCGGCTATGGCCAAAGCCAACACCCAAGACTGGTATAGCCTGCAAGGTCTCAAGGTTGACAGTCCACAGAAAGGCATCTATATCCATAACGGGAGGAAAGTCATCATCTGACCAGGCCGATTCCTCAAACTGACAGTCCACTGCCACCACGCTGGAAAGGTGCTGGTGCGTAATGTTGGCGAGTCCCTTACCCCCCCATTAGTGGCACTACAATCAACGTCCCACAATTGTGGGACGTATCGGTTCACAGTTGAGGGCGGAAGGGTTCACAATTGTGGAACCCGCCCTCAACTGTGAGTCGTTTCTAAAAGAACCCCTTTTGCATCGCTAATCAAGCCATTCAAGCAAACCTTCTGGTCTGTTTCCGAGTTAATGTCCATTGCTCAGGCTCTATCAATAATCATACTGTGAACAAGTAAGGCCAGACCTTCCACCATAAAAAAACCAACCGCCATGAGTTTTGTGCTGACTCTTGGCGGTTGGTGTATAAAAGGGAGGCTTATTGCTTCTTTGCCTTCACACGGGTGGCGAGGATGAAGAAAGTGATGAGCAACACGTAGGCCAAGAGCGAAACCCACTGGCTGAGCGGGTTGTCGAGCCAAGCCGAGGCGTCGAACTCAACTCCGCCGAAGCGCAGCAATGCCGACACCACACCCATCAGCGCACCGCCGGCGATGAATCCGCTGGCTATCAGAGTGCCCTTGTCGGCACGCTCCTTGCCGCCCTTGCGCGTAACATACCAGTTGATGGCACCACCCACGAGCAGCGGCGTGTTGAGCTCAAGCGGGATGAACATGCCAAGGGCGAAAGCCAAGGCCGGCACGTGGAAGCGGTCGAGCAGCAACGCTATCACCGCGCCAATGCCATAGAGCACCCATGGAGCACCCTGCCCGCTCATCAGCGGTTTGATCACCGCAGCCATGGCGTTGGCCTGTGGCGCGGCCAGTTTCCCGCTGTTGAAGCCGTAGGTCTTGTTGAGCAGTATCATCACTCCCGCCACAGTGGCCGCCGAGATGATGGTGCCGAGGAATTTCCATGTCTCCTGCTTGCGCGGCGTAGTGCCTAACCAGTAACCAATCTTCAGGTCGGTAATGAACGAACCTGCCATCGACAGGGCTGTGCACACCACGCCGCCCATGAGCAATGCCGCCAGCATGCCTGCGTTGCCCTTCAGTCCCACGGCAACCATGACCACCGAGGCCAGTATGAGCGTCATAAGCGTCATGCCCGACACTGGGTTGGAGCCCACTATCGCTATGGCGTTGGCGGCGACTGTGGTGAAAAGGAACGCTATCACGGCCACAAGGATGATGGCCACAGCCGCATGGATGAAGTTGAAGTCCATCACTCCGAAGTAGAAGAAGGCAAAGGTGATGAGCAGCGTAACCACGCTGCCGATGGCGATGACACGGAACGAGATGTCGCGCTGGGTGCGCAGCACTTCCTTGTCGGCCGCCCCCTTGCCCTTCATCTCGCGTGCGGCAAGCGAAACGGCACCCTTGATGATGCCCCACGACTTCACGATACCGATGATGCCGGCCATCGCTATGCCGCCGATGCCGATGGAGCGGGCGTAGGTGCGGAAGATGGTCTCTGGATCCATGGCTCCAAGCGGAGTCGTTACCGAGGGATCCCATTGGTTGAGCACGGTGTCGGGGAAGAGCAGAGCCATGCCCGGCACTATGAGCCACCACACGCAGAGCGAGCCGAGGCAGATTATGGCGGCGTACTTCAGTCCGACAATGTAGCCGAGACCCAGCACCGCCGCGCCCGTGTTAACCTTAAACACAAGTTTGGCCTTGTCGGCAATGACCGTGCCAAGGTCAATCATGCGGGTTGTGACGTTCTCGTTCCACCAGCCGAAAGTGGCCACAACGAAGTCGTAGAGTCCGCCCACCAGTCCCGCTATGAGCAGAGGCTTGGCTTGGCTGCCGCCACGCTCGCCGCTGACGAGCACCTGAGTTGTGGCAGTGGCCTCGGGGAAGGGGTACTTGCCGTGTTGGTCGCTGACGAAGTACTTGCGGAACGGGATGAGGAACAATATGCCCAACACGCCGCCCAATGCCGCCGCGATGAATATCTTGAGGAAGTCGGCCTGCAGGTCGAGCATATAGATGGCCGGCATCACGAAGATGCCGCCCGCCACCACTGCTCCTGAGCAGGCGCCGATGCTCTGTATGATTACATTTTCGCCGAGACTGTTCTTCCGGTGGGTGGCCTGCGAGAGGCCGATGGCGATGATGGCAATGGGTATGGCGGCCTCAAACACCTGTCCCACTTTAAGTCCCAGATAGGCCGCCGCGGCTGAGAACAGCACCGCCATCAGCACACCCCACGTAACGCTCCACGGTGTTACTTCGCGCGGATTGCTCGATGGCGGCATTACGGGTTCGTAGTGCTCGCCCGGCTTCAGTTCCCTGAACGCGTTTTCAGGCAAACCTACTTGTTTGTTTTCTTCCATTTTCTTGTTCTATTTGTGTTATGATACATTCGTTGTCTGTTATCTTGAATCTGACGTTGCGCCCCAAGAACTCCATACCGTACTCCTTGTCGCCGTCGCTTTGGTAGCGCGGACGCGGGTCGAGACTGAGCACCGACTGGAGCTGGGCGGCCTCGTCGGGAGTGAACGACTGAAGCAAGTCTACGAGCGACCTTACACTCAGCCGCGGCCACTCTTCCTGACTTGTGAAGCCCGCTTTGGCGTCGGGGTGTGCGTCGGCGTAGGGCAGATAGGGCTTCACGTCGTAGATGGGGGTGCCGTCCATGAGGTCGGCGCCAAGCACGTCGATTGCTCCGTCGGCCACCCGTGCCAGCCTGACAGCCGAGAGGCCAAGTCCATTGGGCCGATAGGGGCTGCGGGTGGCAAACACCCCCACCCTCCTGTTGCCTCCAAGTCGCGGCGGGCGCACTGTGGCATGAAACTCCTCCTGTGGCCGATTGGCCGAGAAGCCCCATATCAGCCACACATAGCTGAAACCGTCGAGACCACGCAGAGCCTCGGCCGAGCCATATTCCGGCAGAAACTCCACACGGCCACGGAGCGAACCGACCACACCACTCTGCCTCGGGATGCCGAACTTCGAGCCGAAAGGAGAACGGAAAAAGGCTATAGGCTTTATCTCCATGGGCTTCGTGTTAGTTCTCAAGCACCTCAATGTGCGGTTTGGGGGTCTTTGGCACTGATGGCGAGGGTTTCGGTTGTGCTGGCTCAGTGTTCTCCTGTCCAAGCTTGTCGAGCGTGACCTCCTCGGTGGACTGCTCCTCTGTCTGTTCTTCGTCGCTCGGCTCTTCCTCTGTCTTGCGTGGTGTCTTCTTGCGCTTCAGCAGTGTGGAATCGACGGTGGCAGTGTCAACCCTGACGGTGTCGACAGCGAGTGGCGGCGGAGCTTTGCGCTCCAGGAGCGTGGTGTCGGGGTCGTAGCTCGTTGCGTTTCCAAAGCCGTCGCCAATAGTGAGCTGGGCCACAAGAGCGACAAGCAGGACCACCGTTCCCGCCATTATAAAACGCTTCATGCCCCGACTCAGTTGGGGTTCGTCTGGGTTGTTTTTCCGTTTGTCGCTCATTGGATTCAAATTAATACTGTCTCTTTCGACACACAAAATTAAGCATTTTTCGCGAAAACGCCATATTTTGGCCTAAAATTGCCGTTGTTTTTAAATAAAATAGTAATTTTGCAGCATTAAAATAATATCTGATCAGTTATGACAACAGCATTGTTAGTGTTTTTCGGCTTCGTTGCCGTGGCCCTCATCGGCTGGGGACTGTGCGAGCTAAAAGGTAAGAACCGCGTATACCAGAGCACCGAGGTAGAGAAAGAGCAGGAGGCGGAATACAACGACGCCTCAACCTACAGGGAGAAGTCGCTCCAGGACATCCTTGACTCCAACAGCACAAAGGGCTACAACGCAGTCTGAGCTGCAACTTGTTCATAGCTAATACATTCTCCAAATGCAGGGGTCGTGCCTTGTGCCGACCCACAAATAATGTCATAACCTATAAATGTCGAACATCTATGAGGGCCGGCACAAGGCACGGCTCCTGCATTTGGTAGATACAAAAGCTAAAATCTATGAATAGCACAGTCTGAGCAAACAGCTGAACGGGGCCGGCCAAACATGGTTTATGGCCGGCCTTACCACTTTTTATGAAATATTTTTCGATTTAAGCTTGTCGAACGAAAAATATTTTATATCTTTGAAGCCTATTAAATTAAAATATAGGCACAATGACCAACAAAAGAGATTTGAAAAAGGCAATAAACTACGTTTGCAGTGATTTGTTTGCCGAGTGTGTGGCCGCCTCACTCTACAGTTCGAAAGACCAGAAGGCTTGCGACGACCTGCTTGCAGGTGTGCTCCTGATGCACGACGATTTCGTGCGCCGCATTTCCCATCCCGAGCCTGGCATGCCACAGAAGAAGTACTACCAGACTTTGGTAACCGAGTTCCACAAGGAGGTCTCAGCTGTGATTGACCAAATATCAGCCCTGGCCTGATGAGAGCTCTGTGCAAGTGGGTTTTGTGCAGCGTGATGGGCTGGAAGATGAACATCGACCAGCCCTTGCAGAAGAAGATGATTATATGTCTGGCCCCACACACAAGCAACTGGGACTTCATCATAGGTGAGCTGTTCGCCCAGGCTGCAGGCCTGAAGAGCAACTTCCTGATGAAGAAGGAATGGTTTGTGTGGCCGCTCGGAGTGCTGTTCCGCCATTGGGGCGGCATACCCGTCAAGCGCGACAAGCACACGAGCATGACCGACCACCTGGCCGCCGAGGCAAAGAAGGCAAAGACGTTCTCGCTCTGCATCACCCCTGAGGGCACGCGCTCGCTCAATCCCGACTGGAAGTTGGGATTCTACTACATCGCGCTCAAGGCTGGCATACCGATACTGCTGTTTGGCCTCGACTATTCCACCAAAACAATCATCTGCACCAAGACCCTCATCCCCTCTGGCGACGTGGAGGCTGACATGCACGCCGTGAAACTTTATTACAAGGACATGAAAGGCCGGCATCCTGAGCTTTTCACCGTAGGCAAATTGTAGCAGATGGGCTTTCTTCGCAATTTGTTCATTGTTGTGTTCGCGGTTTTGGCAATTACCGCGTGGGGGCAGCCATACCCCGACTACAAAGGCAAACCATGGGTGGTGAACTCGTCGCGGCCCACCACTTTTCCACGTGGCCTTGAGGGTCGGCACATAGCATTGTGGGCCAGCCACGGCCGCTATTACGACATCGACAAGGCTGTATGGAAGTGGCAACGCCCTTACACCTTCTGCACCACCGAGGATATGCTCACACAGTCGGTGGTCAACCCGTTTCTTATTCCAATGCTCCAGAACGCAGGAGCCATTGTGTTCACTCCACGCGAGCGCGACTGGCAGAAAGAAGAGGTGATAGTTGATAACGACACCCCAGGCAGTGGCTACTATGAGTTGAACGGCAAATTCAGCTGGACCACACTGTCCCAGAGCGGCTTCGCCTTCCACCGTGGCAGCTACGCCGACGGCGAAAACCCGTTTCAGGCAGGCACAACCCGGGGCGTGAAGACCACAAAGAAAGACAAGAAAGCCAGCTACATCGTGTGGCAGCCGTGGATAGCCGAGGAGGGCCGCCACGCCGTCTACGTGAGCTACCAGACCTTGAGCAACAGCGTCGACGACGCAGAGTACCGCATCTACCACCGTGGCGCATGCACCGTGGTGCACGTCAACCAGCAGATGGGGGGCGGCACGTGGGTCTACCTTGGCACTTTCGACTTCGGCAAGGGCAGTAGCCGCCTCAACTGTGTGGCGCTGACCAGTCGCTCTGCCTCACGGGGCATGGTTACCGCCGACGCCGTGAGGTTTGGCGGCGGCATGGGCAACGTGGAGCGGGGCGGACAGACGAGCGGCATGCCCCGCTATCTGGAGGGCGCACGCTACTATGCACAATGGACGGGCGCTCCCTACAGCGTCAGCAGCCACAGCGGCGGCACCAACGACTACAACGACGACATCAACAGCCGTTCGCAGATGCTGAACTGGATAGGCGGAGGCAGCGACTACATCAGCGGCGACAGCGGGAAGCACGTGCCAATAGAACTCTCGATAGCCTTGCACACCGACGCAGGCTACAGCCACGACGGCTACATCGGCACGCTCGGAATATGCACCACCGGGCTGGGCAAGCCAGACATCCTGGGCATTGAGGACGGCCGCCGATACTCGCTGCAACTGGCCACCACAGTGCAGCAGGGACTTGTCGACGACATCAGGCGCACAGTGCCCGAGTGGCCAAGCCGTGGCGTGTGGGACCGCAACTACTCCGAAACGCGCCGCCCTGATGTGCCGTCGACCATCGTTGAGGCTCTGGCCCACCAGAACTTCAACGACATGAGACTCGCCCACGACCCTAACTTCAAGTTTCTCCTGGCTCGAAGCATCTATCACTCCATTTTGAAATATTTGTCAGGCGTGCATGGCTACAACGCTGTGGTCTCGCCGCTGCAACCCACGAGCTTTGCCGTCGAGGTGAAAGGCAAGTATGCCACACTGTCGTGGCTGCCCGCCCGCGACACGCTCCACTACTCCACCACCGACCGCTACATTGTCTATACGGCGATGGGCAACGCTGGCTACGACAACGGCACGCTGGCGGACAACACGCAGTGGAAGATAGAGTTGGAACCAGGCGTGATGTACCGCTTCCGCGTCAGCGCAGTCAACAGTGGCGGCGAGAGCTTCAAGACCGAGGAACTTGTGGCAAGGCGCAGCCAAAAGTCCCGTCGGCAGGTGCTGATAGTCAACGGGTTCACGCGGTTGGCCGGGCCACAGGTGGTAAGCACCGACACCACCCATGGCTTCGACATCGAGGCCGACCCGGGTGTCGGTTACCTCTGCACAACCGCCTACAGTGGCCGGCAACTGTGCTTCGGCGACTCCACGGGAGGACAAGAAGGGCCGGGCGCTTTGGGCTATTCCGATTCTGAGCTTGAGGGCGCCATCATCGCTGGCAACACTTTCAGCTACCCGGCCATCCATGCCGACGCGATGGCAAAACTCACCGATTGCGACATATCGAGCTCATCGGCTGAGGCGGTGGAGCGCGGACGCATTGACACAGGCCAGTTCAAAGTTGTCGACTTGATATTGGGCTGCCAGCGGCGCGACGGTTATTCGCTCGTTGACCGCCAAAGCATACCGCCAGCACTGCAGTCGCGTCTGCAACGATACCACGAGCGCGGAGGCAACATGATGGTGAGCGGAGCCTACGTCGGCCTCGACATGACGAGCAGCGCCGACCGCCAGTTCATGGGCAACACTCTTGGCGTGGAGCACGCCGACACCGCAGCCACAACCGCCACGGCCAAAGGCTTGGGACTCTCGTTCAGCATTCAGAACCAGCTCAATCCAAAGCAAGTGGTGGCCACGCGCACGAGCCGCCTGCACCATACGCCACAGTCGTTCTGCGCCATGCTCTACTCCGACGGCACACCAGCCGCCGTGGCACAGAAGCAGCAGCGGGGCCGCACGTTTGTGATGGGTTTCCCTTTCGAGGCCATCAGCGACCAAGCCATGCGCTCTGGCATCATGAATGGCGTGGTGCGGTTTCTAACAGAATAACCCCATAAAACTATTATAATATGTATAAAGTTCAAGCTAACGCATCAGGAACAAGAAGCATAGAAGTGAGCGACGAGCACTTGGCCACCATCCGCAAGTACCAGTTGCTCAGCCATCTGGTCGACAGCAACGGCATAGTGGACGAGGGCGTGCTCGACAAGCTCAGGCTCAACACGCGCTCACTGCTTGAGCACGAGCCGGGCAAGGACAACGCCCTGCTCGACCTCTGCCTCGACGTGGTGTACAACCAGAACATGAAGGCACTGGGACTGAAAAACCTCATCGCACTATACAAGCAGTGGGACGAGGAGCACAAGGACACTGCAGCCGACGCGCCGACCACAACCGACTGACCTTGTGGCACACCAGTTGACCGACTTTCTGCCCACCACGCGCAAGGAATGCCAGTTGCGCGGCTGGGACCAGCTCGACATTATAATATTTTCCGCCGACGCCTACGTCGACCACCCGTCGTTTGGAGCGGCGGTGGTGGGCCGGTGTCTCGAGGCAGCGGGCTTTCGTGTGGCCATAGTGCCGCAGCCCGACTGGCACGGCGACTTCCGCGACTTCAAGAAGCTGGGGCGGCCCCGCCTCTACTTCGCCGTGTCGCCAGGCGCAATGGACTCGATGGTGAACAAATACACAGCCAACCGCCGGCTTCGCTCTATGGACGAGTACAGTCCTGACGGCCGCCACGACTGCCGCCCGGAATACCCCACAATAGTCTACTCGCAGATACTGAAGAAGCTCTATCCCGATGTGCCCATCCTGTTAGGTGGCATAGAGGCCTCCATGCGACGGCTCACCCACTACGACTACTGGCAGGACAGGCTGCGCAAGTGCATACTGTGCGACTCGGGGGCTGACATCATCGTCTACGGCATGGGGGCAAAGCACAACATACAGATAGCCCGCGACTTGGCTGAGGGCAAGACAATAAAGGACGAGAAGAACATTCCGCAGACCGTATATCTGGCACGCCGTGAGGACATACCCGGCGGCATCGGCCCTGACGACATCGTGCTCCACCCGCACGAGGAATGTCTGCGCAACAAGAAGGCACAGGCCGAGAACTTCCGCCACATAGAGGAGGAGTCGAACAAGGTACACGCCCAACGGCTGCTGCAGGAGGTCGACGGCGTCTATGCCGTGGTCAATCCGCCCTACCCCACTCCCACCACCGAGGAGATGGACGCCACGTTCGACCTGCCCTACACTCGCGAGCCACACCCGAAATACCGTGGCAAGACCATCCCGGCCTACGAGATGATAAAATTCTCTGTCAACATCCACCAAGGGTGCTTCGGCGGATGCGCTTTCTGCACCATCTCGGCCCACCAAGGCAAGTTTGTGGCCTGCCGGTCGAAGGAAAGCATACTTCGCGAGGTGAGGCAGATAACGAAGATGCCCGACTTCAAGGGCTACCTGAGCGACCTCGGCGGACCGTCGGCCAACATGTATGGCATGGGCGGACGCAACAAGAAGGCTTGCGAGCGGTGCAAGCGACCCTCGTGCATCAATCCCGAAGTGTGCCCCAACTTGAGCACCGACCACAGCAAGCTACTCGACATCTACCGCTCGGTCGACGCTCTGCCCGGAATAAAAAAGAGCTTCATCGGCTCGGGCGTGCGCTACGACCTGATACTGCACAAGAGCAAGGACGAGAAATCGAACCAAGCAGCTCAAGACTACGCCCACGAACTGATCACGCGCCACGTCAGCGGCAGGCTGAAGGTGGCTCCCGAGCACACATCCGACCGCGTGCTTAGGTTGATGCGCAAACCCTCGTTCAGCCTTTTTGAGGAGTTCAAGAGGCTGTTCGACCGCATCAACGAGCAGGAGCACCTGCGCCAGCAGCTCATACCCTATTTCATCAGTTCCCACCCTGGTTGCCGCGAGGAGGACATGGCCGAGCTGGCCGTGATTACACGACGGCTGAACTTCCATCTCGAGCAGGTGCAGGACTTCACACCCACGCCGATGAGCGTGAGCACCGAGACTTGGTACACCGGCTACGACCCCTACACGCTCGAACCCGTCTACAGCGCAAAAACACCACGCGAGAAACTGGCCCAGAGGCAGTTCTTCTTCTGGTACAAACCTGAGGAACGAGCCTCGATAGAGCGCGAGCTTCGCCGCATAGGGCGGTCCGACCTGATAGAACAACTCTATTCGGGCACACAGCGCAGCCACCCACGCGCCCACTACGACGACCGCCCCGTGGGCAGCACCCCGCAGAAAGAGGGGAAGCAAAAGCACAGACAATCTTACAATCCTAACTTCAATGGAAATAGAAGAAACCAAAATCAAGGGAAAAGCCGGCGAGGAGAGGCTGGAGGACGGCATCGCCATAACCGCTGACTTCGTGGCGGTGGTGGACGGCAGCACCAGCAAGACCCGTTACGAGGTGAAGAGTGGTGTGGCCAATGGCCGCCGCGCCATGCAGGTGCTCTGCGACACCATCGGCCGCTTGCCACGGCGCAGCAGCATGAGCCAGATAGCTTCGCTGCTGACAAAAGCCTTGGCAGCGGAATACAAGATATGGGGCGCCGATGAAGCCATAATCGCAACCCAACCCGAAAACCGGCTGACCGCGAGCGTGGTAATCTATTCCGACTACCGTCGCGAGATCTACCTTCTCGGCGACTGCCAAGCCCTGGTCGACGGACAGGTGCTGCTCACCAATCCCAAGCCATACGAGGACCGACTGGCCGAGAAGAGGGTCAACTTGATAAAGTTGGCGCTCAAGCAGGGCATGACCACCGACCAGCTGGCCGACCGCGACATAGGGCGCGAGGCCATAGTGGACGACCTGGTCGATGCCATGCGCGAGGGACAAAACAAACAATACATCGTGATTGACGGCACGCCGCCCGCCATGCAGTTTGCCAAGTCCTACCGTCTGGGCTCGACCCACCACGACATAGTGCTCGCCTCCGACGGCTACCCATTCCTCCGCCCCACACTGACCGACACCGAGGGCGCACTGCTGCTGCAACTCTACAACGACCCTCTCAACATCAACACCTACAAAGCCACTAAAGGCCGCATGAAAGGCATGGAGTCGTTCGACGACCGCGCCTACGTCAGGTTCAAGATATAGCCCTATTATAATCGTGCCTCAGCTGTTGCACAATTCTGCCTCAGCTGTTTAACAATTGTGCCTCAGCTGAGGCAGAAAAGTGAAACAGCTGAGGCAGATTGCAAAAGAGCCACTTTCGGACTGCGAGAGTGGCACTTTTGCATCATTCACCCAGCCCTTATCGCCACCACGAGCGCCCTTAAAACTCAATCCTCAATTCTCAAATCTCAAATCTCAAACCTCAATTCTCAAACCTCAATTCTCAAACCTCAAACCAATAAAGCCCAAGGCCTCGTTGCGAAGTCTTGGGCTTTATTGGTTTGCGATGGATGATTATATCATCTCCACCGACCGCTTGAGGAACTCGTCGAGCTGGGCGCCGCGGAGCATTCCGTTCTGCAGCAGGGCGAGGTCGATGAGCTGGTGGACGGCCTTGTTGTCCTTGGCATAGCCGCTGATCAGTTCGTCGCGCTTCTTGCGCTGGTCGCTTATGGCCTGTTCGGTGTTCTTCAGGTCGTCTTTCTCCTCCTGCGTTATCTCCTCGGGCTTCTTCTTGCTTTGGCTCTGGTGGAGTGCTGCGAGGCGGGCCTGCTGTCCCTTCAGCTCGCTCTGGATGGGCTTCAGCTGTTCGCCGAGCTTGCTGTTTTCGTCGTCAAGAATGCGCTTGATGAGCTTGTGGTCGGAGTTGAGCACCACGGTGTAGCTGTCGGGCATCTGCTGGTAGAAGCTCATGCCGGGCTGGAAGCGGCTGATGTCCTTCATGCGGCGCATATATTCGTTCTGCGTCATCACCACAGGCTGGTTGGCCTCGCCAAGAGCCTGCACCTCAACGTTGAACTCGGCCTTCTCCACCTTCGGCATCTGGCTGCGGAACGTCTCCTGCAAACTCTCGCTCTGATCCTTGTCGAGTTGAGTAGCAGTGTTGTCGTCCTTAAGTATC
Source organism: uncultured Prevotella sp. (assembly GCA_964602785.1). Lineage (GTDB taxonomy): Bacteria > Bacteroidota > Bacteroidia > Bacteroidales > Bacteroidaceae > Prevotella. The sequence continues at coordinate 13,480 of CAZRSL010000025.1, read as the reverse complement.
AGGCGGTCGACGATGTCGCTGTCCACGCGCGTGAAGCGCGTCTTGTCCATCTTCTGCTCCAGCATACTCACCATCGGCGTGTCGAGCTGGCCGTCGAGCAGCAGCACGCTGTAGCCCTTCTGCTTGGCAGCCTCTATGTAGGTGTACTGCTCGGTGGCGTTGTTGGCGTAGAGATAGACGACGTTGCCGTCCTTGTCGGTCTGCGCGTCTTTTATCAGATTGCGGTATTCCTCCAGAGTGAAGTACTTGCCGTCGGTGTCCTTCACAAGCGCGAAGTCCTTGGCACGGTCGTAGAAGTCGTCTTGCGAGAGCATTCCGTAGTTGATGAATATCTTGAGGTCGTCCCAGATACCCTCATACTTCTTTCGGTCGTCTTTGAACTGCTGCTGCAGCTTGTCGGCCACCTTCTTGGTGATGTAGGTCGATATTTTCTTCACATTGGCGTCGCTCTGCAAGTAGCTTCGGCTGACGTTGAGCGGAATGTCGGGCGAGTCGATCACGCCGTGCAGCAGCGTCATGAACTCCGGCACGATGCCCTCCACCTGGTCGGTGACGAACACCTGATTGCAGTAGAGCTGTATCTTGTTGCGCTGCAAGTCGATGTTGCTCCTGATCTTCGGGAAGTAGAGTATGCCTGTCAGGTGGAACGGGTAGTCCACGTTCAGATGGATCCAGAACAGCGGGTCGTCCTGCATGGGGTAGAGCTCACGGTAGAACTTCTTGTAGTCGTCGTCCTTGAGCGTCGACGGAGTCTTGGTCCACAGCGGCTCCACATTATTAATAATGTTGTCCTCATCGGTGTCCACCTGTTTGCCGTCTTTCCACTCCTGCTTCTTGCCGAAAGCGATTGGCACGGGCAGGAACTTGCAGTACTTCTGCAGCAGCCCCTCTATCGTCTGGCGCTCGAGGTATTCCTTGCAGTCGTCGTCGATGTAGAGCACTATGTCGGAGCCGCGGTCTTGCTTGTCAACCTCGTCGATGGTGAACTCAGGGCTGCCGTCGCAGCTCCACTTCACAGCCTGAGCACCGTCCTTGTAGCTGCGGGTGATAATCTCCACCTTCTTCGACACCATGAATGCCGAATAGAAGCCGAGGCCAAAGTGGCCGATTATGGCGTTGGCATTGTCCTTGTACTTCTCCAGGAAGTCGTTGACACCCGAAAAAGCTATCTGGTTGATGTATTTGTCTATCTCCTCCGCCGTCATGCCGATGCCGCGGTCGCTGATGGTCAGCGTGCCGGCGTCCTTGTCGAGCTTCACCCTGATGGTCAGGTCGCCCAGCTCGCCCTTGAAGTCGCCCTGCTGGGCAAGCGTCTTCAGCTTTTGCGTGGCGTCGACGGCGTTGGAAACCATCTCGCGCAGGAATATCTCATGGTCGGAATAGAGAAATTTTTTTATTACGGGGAATATGTTCTCAGTTGTAACCCCAATGTTTCCTTTCTGCATTGTGCTTTGATTTTTCAGTTTTTTCTGCTCGAAACAATGCAAACACCGTGCCAAAAAGCACTTTGCAAGCCTAAAGGCGAAATAAATGTGGCACAACGCTTGCCATACCACATTTTTTGATTAATTTTGTGGTGGTTATACATCAAACAAGGAAAAATGAACGCAAAAATCACTTTGCTTGCCATGCTGGGCCTGTCGATTGCCCTGGCGGGGTGCAAGAAAAAGGAGGACACGACAATAATAGTTAAGCAAAGCCAGCTGAAGACTGAGCAGCCGAAGACTACGGGTCAGATGGCTGTGTCGCAGTGGAGCAAAACCGTCGATTGGATTGGTGGCAAATATCAAATAAAGATAGAGCGCCAGCCCGACAAGTCGCTCCCGCTGGCCAAAGACGAGTCCGGGCGCGGCTACTACGACAACAGCATCCACCTGACCATCACTCGGCAGGACGGCACCACTTTTCTCGACCGCACATTCCACAAGGACGACATGCGGCAGTATGTCCCCAAAGCCTACTACGACACTGGCGCTCTGCTTGGACTGGTGTTCGACCGGGCGGAAGGCGGCCTGCTCTACTTCGGCACCAGCGTGGGCAGTCCTGACAGCATGAGCGACGAGTATGTGCCGCTGATACTAAAGATAGACCGCCACGGCGGCATCTCTATAACCAAGGACACCGACCTCGACGGCAGCCAACCTGCCCACGACGAGGTGGAAGCCTCGGAGCAAGAAGGAGTCTGAAGAATTGAAAGTTAATAGTTGGAAGTTAAAAGTTAATAGTTGGAAGTTGAAAGTTGGAAGTTGAAAGTTGAAAGTTGGAAGTTGAAAGTTGAAAGTTGGAAGTTGGAGCTTTAAACTCCAAACTTGCAAACCCCAACTTGAGACTTCAAACTTTAAACTTATAACTTTAAACTATAAACTTAAAAACTTTAAACTATAAACTTAAAAACTTTAAACTTAAAACTATAAACTTAAAAACTTAAAACTTAAAACTTCCCCATGAAACTCTACCAAATATTCCAAGCCTATGATTTCGACGAGATATTCCCCGAAATCGGACTGATGTATCCACCCGCCCGCCACATGCGCAAGGAGTTCGGGCGCACCTATGACGAGCTGCTGGCTGTGGTGCCAGTGCCGTCGAAAAAGCAAATAAGGTATCAGCTCATGCACGACCCCGACACGGGCGAGCAGTTCTATGGAGCCGATGACGAAGTGTTCAAAGGGCCGCGCGAGGTGATCATGGGCAAAGACCTGCGCAAGGACACCGGCGTTGAGCTCACCGAGGCGCAAATGGTGGCCAACTGTCTGCTCAACATCTACATGCTGGGGCGGAAGAAGAAATAGGACAAGAATACTGAAATGCGAACGAGGGATTCGGGCAATCGCCCAAATCCCTCGTTCGCATTTAAAACTGGTTCAAATCAGTTGAAGAAGATGTAGAGGCCTATCATCACTATCACCAGCGCCACCCAGCCACCGATGACAAGGCGCGAATGGGTGTGGGGCAGCGGCTGCGGGATGGTGAAGTCGTACTTGCGATGATCCATCAAGCTCACCACCACGGCAAACGCTATCAGCAGCACGCAGAGATAGAACGAGAGCAGCATGAAGTGGGGCCAGAAGGGCGACTGGATGGTCAGGTAGTAGGCTATGCCGGTGCCGAGGCTGACGATGGTGCCGACGGTGAGCACAAGCTTTGCGGCGAGTGGTGTGGCACGCTTCCAGAACACTCCGAGCAGGAATACGGTGGTCATTGGTGGCGCTATGAAGCTGAGCACCGACTGGAAGATGTTGAAGAGGTCGAGCCCCTTGATGGAGTCGATGGCCACGCATATAAGCACAGAGACAATGGCACCCACCGCCATCACCACGCGTCCCACGTGGTTGATGTGCTTGGCCGAGGCGTCGGTATTGAACTTCTTTACGTAGATGTCCATCGTGAACACGGTGCTCAGGGCATTGAGGGCCGAGCCGACAGTGCTGACGAGGGCGGCGGTTAGCACGGCGAAGACGAGGCCGACCATGCCCTGCGGGAACAAGTCGGTAACGAGGGCGAGATAGGCCTCATCGGGATTGGCAAGCTGCAACTGGCCAGCCTTGACGAGGGCGAAAGCGATGATGCCGGGGAGGATGTAGAGTGGCACGTCGAGTATCTTCAGCCAGCCGGTGAAGTTGGCGCCGAGCTGTCCCTCGCGCAGATTTTTGGCGGCAAGCACCGGCTGCACCATGCTCTGGTCGGTGCACCAGAACCACACGCCCATGACTGGATAGCCGAGGATTATGGGCAGCCAGGGGAAGTCGGGATCGCTGTTGGAGTGGAACAGCTTCCAGTAGTCGTCGGGCACAAGGGCCACAAGGTCGCTCACTCCGCCCACTTTGCTTATGCCAGCAATGGCGAGAGTGGCGGAGACGACGATGAGCAGTACCATCTGATAGACGTTGGTGTAGGCCACGGCTTTCAGTCCGCCGAGCATGGTGAAGAAAGCGGCTATGGCGAGGAGGATAACTGCCGAGGCCCACATCGGTATGTCGAACACTTGGCGTATGAGCACTCCTCCTGCGAAGAGCGTCAGTGCGAGCCACGAGATGAGGATGGTAACTATGGTGTACCAGGCGAGGATGTTGCGCGTCTCCTGTCCGAAGCGCAAGCCCATGAACTCAGGCAGCGTGGACACCTTTGCGCCCAGATAGCGTGGGGCGAAGACGAAAGCCAGCAGAGCTATGAACACGAAGGCATACCAGGCGTAGTTGCCCGACACGATGCCAGTGGTGAAACCGGCAGAGGCCGATGCGATGAGCATCGACGGCCCCACGTTGGTGCCCCACATTGAGAAGCCAATATGGTGCCAGCGCAACGAGTGGTCGGCCAGAAAGAGTGCCTTGTTCTTGTTGGCGCGGGAGCTTGCCCACATTCCGATGGCAAGCAGGATTACGAAGTAGACGGCAAGGATGATCCAGTCGAGGCCGCCCATGTAGTGTGATTGCATAATGTTAGATTTGTGTTATTAGATTAGTCTGTTATTATGGGGCGGCCACAACGCCGCCCCGATCTTGCTTCTACAGTCCGTATTTGGCCAGTATGTCCTGGCAACGGGCCACTTCCTCCTCGCTGTGGAAGTCGACGTTGATCTGCAGGCCATTGGTGCCACAGGCGTCGAGCAGCGGAGCTATCTCCTCCGGCTCCACCCAGTTGGCTTCCACCGACTTGCCGCCGTCGAGTATCTTGCGATAGAGGTCGTACCACTGCGGCGAACCGCCTTGCGGCTGTCCCACGCCAGGTGTCCATTGTATGGCGTCGATTTCCTCAATCTCAAGCAGGGCTGGCAGATGGCGTATGGCGCCCACTCCGTCGAGGTGGTAGAGTGTGTAGTCGTAGTGCTGGGCTTGCTCGCGGATGTAGGGCTGCACGAAGTGGCGGTAGTCGTCCTCTGAGATCATGGTGGAGATGTCGCATTGCAGCTTGGTAACCTTGCCGGGACCCCACAGCGAGAAGTAGCAGAAGCACATGCCGTCGTCCTCCTTGATGATGTCGTAGAGCTCGTCAAACACCTTGAAGTAGGCTTGGTTGACTTGCTCCAACTGTCTTTCGAGCACGTCGGGCTGCATCATCGTGTCCATGAGCACGGTGTCAGAACCACGCAACGAAGCCATCACGTCGAGACCCTCCATCAGGTCGGGCATGCCCACGTAGTAGTGGCCTTGCGCCTTCTCCTTCACGCGGCTGAGGAGTTCGCGGTGGAGCTTCATGCCAGGGCTGTTGGGGTCGTAGACGATGTCGCCCTCCACTATCGGGTCGGGCTGGTGAATCCATATAGTGTCGTCGCCGCCCTCAAGAGGCGAGCCCAATATTGCGGCGAGTGAGCCGGGGCCCAGTTCGGTGTTGGCCACGGGCGGTATGTCGGCCATGAAACTGCTGTGAGCCATGTACCAGTCGAGGTAGCGGCTGCGCCATTCGGGGTCGAGGCAGCGCTGGTTGTTGTCGCGCGGCTCTTCGGGTTTGGCCACATCGGCGTGGGGTTTCATCTTCGGGTCTTGGAAGTGCTCCCACATCGTCAGCAGCACGCCTTTATGGTTCCACCAGTCGATGTAGTGTTTCTTCGATTCTTCCCAGTTAGATTTCCATGTTTGCATATTTAGTTTATAGTTTTAAGTTTTAAGTTTTAAGTTTATAGTTTATAGTTTATAATTTTAAGTTTTAAGTTTATAGTTCAAAGCCTTTGAAATTGCTGTCCACCTTGAGTGTTACGGCCTTGCTGAGGTCCATTTCGTCGGTGCAGTCGACGTCGTCGGGATAGACGGGTATCTCAGTGCCGGGGCGGACGAACACGGGCATCAGTTCAAGGGGACACTTGTAGCCATAGATCCAGCGGCCACCCTCGAGCCTCTCGCCTGTGAAGAAGTTTACCCACTGGCCTTCGGGCAGATAGATGTCGCGCTGGTCGTCGGCCTCCATCACAGGAGCCACGAGGAACGACTGTCCGAAATAATACTCATCGTCGATGTGCCAGGCCACGCGGTCGTGGGGGTGGCGCAGCAGCAGGGCCTGTATCATCGGGTAGCCCGTCGTGGTGGTCTTCTTCGCCTCCTCCACAATGTAGGGCAGCAGGCGGTAGCGCAGCCGCCACCACCGCTTCACTATCGGGGCGATGCGTGGATACTCCCATGGCTCGCGCTTGCAGGTGCCGTGGTAACGGATATGGGATGTGAACACGCCGAACTGCGTCCAACGCACGTAGACGCGCTCGTCGATGGGCGAGTTCATGAAGTCGGGATGGGAGTGGAAGCCCGGCACATCGTGGCTCCAGAACGAGAAACCAGAGAGTCCGAAGTGGAGGCCGCCCTTCAGCGAACCCGCCAACCCGTCCCACGAACTCTCGGAATCGCCTCCCCAGTGCAGCGGATAGCGCTGGCATCCGGCCCATGCCGAACGTGCCCACACTATGCCCTCGCCAGTCTCCTGCTTGGTTATCTCGTAGGCGGCGCGTTGGTAGAGCAGACCGTAGATGTTGTTGAGCCGCTCGGCGGTCATGCCGTGGTACTTGTGATCCATGTGGATGTTCTCGCCGAAGTCGGTCTTTATGCAACTCACACCCATGTCAAGCAGGTTCTTGAGCAACTGCTTATACCACTCGGTTGCCTTGGGATAGGTGAAGTCGATGGTGCCGGCGTAGTCGAGGGCCGAGAAGTTGGACTGTCCGCCCGCCGAAGTGTGTTTCTTGGGGTCTTTCGGCTCGGATATGTAGTGGTTCTCGCGAGCCTCGTCTATCTGCTCAGCGCCCTCCGCCACGTAAGGCAACTGCCACAGACTGACGCGGAAACCGTGCTGGCGCAGCTTGTGTAGGAAGTCTTGCGGATTGGGGAAGCGCTCGGGGTTGAACTTCCACTCGCAGAGCCAGTCGGTGCGGAACCATCCCGTGTCAAGGTGGATCACGTCGCACGGCCAGTGCTCCTCCCTCAGCCGGCGGCATATAGCGTTCACCTCGTCGGCGGAGAAGTAGGTCATGCGGCTCATCCATATTCCGAAGCTCCACAGTGGCGGCATGGCGGGGTAGCCCGTCAGCCTGCGGTAGTTGTGGAGTATGGCCTCGGGGGTATTGCCGCCGATGACGAACACGTCGATTGTGGCGCGGTCGCAAAGGAACTGCACCGAGCGCGTGGAGTGGTCGGCGAGCGAGAGCTTGCAGTAGTCGCTGGTGTGGTAGAACACACCGTAAAGGCGGCTCGACAGATAGAAGGGTATGTTCTTGTAGCAGCGGCGGTTGTTGACGCCCTGGCCGTCTTGGTTCTTCAGCTGGAACGTCTGCCCCGAGAGGTCCATCTTGCGGAACCGCTCGCCAGTGCCGGCGAAACACTCGTCGTGGTCGCACTTGAACGATATTGTGGCACGCTCGTGGCCCTGCGGCGTGGTAACATAGCCCAGCGGCAGCGCGTCGTAGCGTGGCGGCGAGAAGTGGTCGTCGCTCAGGCTGACGGGCTTTGTGGTGTCGCCGTCGGGATAGAGCGAGAGCCAGGTGGTGGGCTGCGGCGCGGGCTGCAGGTCGCTCCAGTGCTCCTGCTTATAGGGTCGCGTGTCGAGGGTGGCGCGGGTGCGTCCCTCGGTGTCGGTTATGGTGTAGAAGCCGTTGTCTTCCGTCAGCTTCAGTGGTTCATGGCTCACATCGGGTGCCATCTCGAGCATGTCGTCGTGGTCGACCATGTCGTCGTCGGCCATGGTGATGAACAGCCGGAGCATGTCGGGGACGTAGGCTCTCAGCGTCAGCTCGTAGGTTTCCTGCGCCGCCGATGTGTCGGGTGCCATGTCCTCCTGATGCAGCTGCCGCTGGAACGGTATCGTGAGCACGATGTCGCCGTCGCGCTCAGCTATCGATGTGGCCTGCCAGCACTTCCACAGCCGCTCGTCGCGTTGTAGCTGCGGGTCGAAGTCCATGAAGTCGAAGAGGTGGTAGTTAGTCTGTTTCATAGTGAATGTGAGTTCCTGGATGATTGGTTCCTATTTCGTCTTTATTGATGTTGTTTCCCCGAATTGTGAAGCCGTCACTCGAGTCGTCGAGATAGAGCTTGAAGGCGCGTAAGTTGGTGGCGTAGGGCGACTGTGCCGGACTGGACACCACGTTGTCGGTGATGAAGGAGTTGGGCTGATACGACAGCGTGTAGATGCCGCCCGCGTCGTAGAGCATGCGGGCGTAGTCGCTGACGCGGTTGCGGCTGATGCGGTTGTTGCGCATGCCCGTCTCGAGCGGTGTCCACCCCCACCCCACGCAGATGCCACTGTAGTTGACGTGGCTCACGGCATTGTCGGTGATGGTGGCGTTGCGCACGTAGCCAAAACCGATGCCCACGGCGCCCCAGTCCTCGTTGGCGGCGTCGCTGATGGTGTTGCCATTAATAAATAATGTGTCGCAATATTCCTCTTGGTCGGCAGAGACGACATACGGGCGGTGCACCTCGGTGGCTCCCTCGGCAAACGAGCCGGCCATGAGTGCGGTGCCGCCGATGTCGGTGAAGGTGCTATTGGTGGCTCTGACATCCTTGTCGGCATAGGCGAAGTCAAGGCCTGTGGCTGCAAGATGCGTAAACTTGCAATCGTCGAAGCCGACGTTGGTGGCCCAACTGACGCTTACAGCCGCGTCGGGCCGCTCCACCCATGCTTGGTTCTCAAGCCGGTCGCACCATGGCAGGCCCTCTTTCTGCAGCTTATAAGCGTCGATGAGTGGAAATCCGCCTTGCAGCGTTACGTGGCCGAAGCGAGAGGGACGCGTCCAAGCCGAATGGCTGAACGTCAGGCCACGCACTGTGATGTCGCTGACGCGCAGCCCCGGTGCTCCGCTGATGGTGAGCAGCCGCTCCACCACCGGCACTTCAGTCTCCACCGCGGCCATCGTCTCGCCCTCGCGTGGCAGATAGTATATCTTGCCACTGTTGCTGTCCTGATACCATTCGCCGGGGTCGTCGACCAGTTCGAGGGCGTTCATCAGGCAATACGACGATGAGCCGCGCTCGCCCTTGATGATGGGCTGCGGCCACGGATGCGAGAACTCAAGATAGGATTCGGGCTCTTGGAATGTTACGACGGTGGTGTCGCCCATCGGTTTCAACTCCTTCACGCGCAGGAAGGCTATGGCCCAACGCTGGTGGACAAGCATCTCGAGCGATGGGGCTTGCTGCAATGCGCTGACGTTGCGCGGCGTGGGGATGGTGATGGTGTGGCTGACTGCGTCGAAGCCCACCATGCGGTCGAGTTTATACTGGCCGAACTGCGTGGCTCGCTGGGCTTTCTGCCCGTTCACCCACAGTTGGCGGGCCACTACGCGCTGCCCGTTGACCACAGGGGCTTCGGCCACCCACAGGCGGCCCTCCTGCCTCCACTCTTTCAGGGGTTGCGCCCCGCTTATCACTGCTCCGCTGCCCTCTATCGTCAAATGGCTGTCCTCTGGCAACAGCGTCAACGGCTCGGTCAGTCGGTAGATGCCAGGGTTGAGGTGGATGGTCACGAGGTCGGCCTGACCCAGTCGCTTCATCTCACGGGCTTGGCGCACAGCCATTCTGAGCGACTCCCCCGGACTGACGGTTATGTCAGCCGCGCTGGAGCCGACAGCCGCCGCCAGCCCGCAGGCTATGGTTAGAAGTCGGTTGTTTGGTTTCACGTATATTATTTGTTGGTTCTACGATCATTTGTCTTTCTGCACTATCCGCCGATAGATGCAGTTCTTGTTGTGGCATATCACGCAGCCGTAGGCCAGATGGCGCATGCGCGGGCCGATGCCTATGATGCCGCTCACCGACTTGGTGGGATACATCAGGCAACTGTCCGACAGCGTGATGCCAGTGGCCTGGTCGCCCACGAGCCGGAAGAGCAGCTTCTGCTCCACCAGCGGCCAGTTGCAGTAGCCGGGGCTGTAGCGGTTGCTCGTGTGCAGCCCACGGGCTTCCATGTCGTGGCTCAGCCGCTGCTCTATCCTGTCCATGGCGTTCTCCACGGTGAGCGAGCCTATCGCGTCGGTGATGTAGGCTTCGAGATAGTCGCCACGGTTGTTGTACTCGCGGTATTGGGTGGTGAACACTGGGCCGGCGGTGCAGAGGAACAGCGCGGCCATGGTGGCTCTGCGCATGTAGCCGCACACCTTGCGCTCCAAGTGGAGTGTCTGCCCGCCGAGGCTGATGTCGCCCTCGTGCAAGTCGAGCCGCTCCACGGGGAAGAGCACATAGCATCCCACGGCCTCGCGCCCCGGCTCCGACAGTTCCTTGAGTTTCTGCACCATAAAGGTGTAGGCGGGGTGCTGCGGGTCGTCCAAGTGCATATAGGCGGCACCCTGCTCCACAGTGGGCAGCACCTCGGCCAAGGGGAAGCGGTAGTCTTGCCGCGAGTTGCTGTCCATCAGCTGACCATCTTGTCCAATTTCTCCACCACGTCCTGCGGGTCTTTGCCGTAGGTGGCGCCTATCTTCTCGGCGAACTCTGGTGTGACGGGGGCTCCGCCAACGATGAACTTCGTCTCGGGGTGCTTGGGGTGGATGGCGTCGATGATGGTTTTCATGTTGGTCATGGTGGTGGTGAGCAGTGCGCTCATGCCGATAATTGCACCGGGATTCTCTTCGAGTGCCTTTTCGTATTTCTCCACAGGACAGTCGATGCCGAGGTCGATGACCTTATAGCCCGACCCCTCCACCATCATGGCCACGAGGTTCTTGCCTATGTCGTGCATGTCGCCAAACACGGTGCCGATTATGAACGTGCCCTTCAGCTTGATGTCGCCCGACTGGAAGTAAGGCTTTATGTAGGCCAGTCCTGCGTTCATCGCCTTGGCCGCCATCAGCATCTGCGGCACAAAGATTTTGCCTTGCGAGAACTTGTCGCCCACTGCGCTCATGGCCGGAATCATGGCCTGGTTCATTATGTCGCCGGGCTTGATGCCTTGTCTCAGGGCTTCTTGTGTGTATTCAGCGGCTCCGGGCTTTCCCCTCAGAGCCGGTGGAAATGGAGAAGCGGCATTGATCTTGCCGTTCTCCACACAGTTGTATATGTTTTGCAATACTTCTTCCATACTGCTTTTATTGTGCTTAGTGTTCAGCGTTCCATTTGTCCACGATGCCCTTGATGCCCTGGATGTACTTCTCGTTGCAGCCGCAGCAGCCACCGGCGTAGTCGACGTATGGCAACGCTGGGATGTAGTCCTCCACATATTTGTCGAGTGGATAGGAATAGCCACCGTCGTTGCCGTCGTTGAGCTGGGCGGTGATGGGCTTGCCGGCGTTGGGGCGGTAGAGCGTGGGCAGGGTTGTGGCCTCGCGATACTGCTTGATCACGGGCAGAGCCTGGTCGGGCGGCAGCGTGCAGTTCATGCCCACAGCGTCGATGCCCATCGGCTCCAGCTCGGCAACGATGTCGGCGGGCGAGTTGCCCATGAGTGTGTGCTCAAACTCGGTGAAGGTGAACGAGCAGAAGATGGGCACGTGGTACTGCTTGGCCACGCCGACTGCCACCTTCATCATCTCAAGGTCGAGGAAAGTGAGGAAATAGATCATGTCGGCGTGCTCCGACATTCCCGCTGATATGATTTCCTCATACATGCTGCGGCAGTCGTCGTAGGTGAGTGGGCCGAAGGGCTCCAGCATCTGGCTGATGGGGCCTATCGACAGGGCGGTGAGGGCGTCGGTGCCCTTCAGAGCCTCTTTGTTGAGCCTCACGGCGGTGGACACCACCTCTTCGACGGTGTACTTCGACTTGGCCACATTGGGCCGGTTGGCGGCAAAGGTGTTGGTGAGCACCATGCACGTGCCTTGGTCGGCGAACAGGCGGTTGTACTTCTTCACAAAGTCTGGCATCTCCATGTTGTAGAGCCATACGGGGCGACGGTCGGTGGTGTGCTCCCAGAAAGTGGTGCCGTCGGCACCATCCATTAGTTTGATTTTGCTCATTGGTTAAGTTTATAGTTTTTAAGTTTTAAGTTTTAAGTTGATAGTTATTAAGTTTATAGTTTTTAAGTTTATAGTTGGTAGTTTTTAAGTTGATAGTTGATAGTTTTTAAGTTGATAGTTGAAAGTTTGAAGCTCGAAGCTTAGCCCCAACTTATAACTTTCAACTTTTAACTCTCAACTTTTAACTTTCAACTTCCAACTTTTAACTTTTAACTTTCAACTTCTCTCTTCCCACTTGTCGAGCTGGTCCTTAACGGCCTTGAGGTAGGTGGCGTTGGTGCCGCAGCAGCCTCCCACCATGTCGGCATACTCGAACGCTGGCACGAAGTCGGCGCCAAACTGCTCTGGCGTGTAGGCTTTTTTCTCGCTGCCGTCGTCGCCGGAAAGGATGGGCTTGCCAGCGTTGGGCTTGAAGAGCACTGGCAGCGTCGTGGCCTCACGATACTGCTGCACAATGGGCAGAGCCTGGTCGGGACCGAGCGAGCAGTTCATGCCCACAGCGTCGATGCCCATCGGCTCCAGCTCGGCCACTATGTCGGCGGGGGTGTTGCCCATCAGCGTGGCGCCAAACTCGGTGAACGTCATCGAGGCGAACACTGGGGTTTGGTATTGCTTGGCCACCTGCACGGCTATCTTCATCATCTCCAAGTCCATGAAGGTCATGAAATAAATGATGTCGGGGTGCTCCTGCATTCCTGCCGACACCATCTCCTCGAAGTAGCGGCGGCAGTCGTCGGCGCTGAGGTCGCCGAAGGGCTCGAGCATGGCCGAGAGCGGGCCGATGGCGAGAGCCGTCTTCTTGTCGGTGCCGGCAAGGGCTTCCTTTGCGAGGCGCACCGATGTCGACACGAGCTGCTCCACGGTGTAGTTGGAGCCTTTCTCCACATTGGGGCGGTTGGCTGCAAACGAGTTGGTGAGGATAATCTCCGCCCCCACGTCGGCAAACTCGCGTGCCACCGTCTTCACCACTTCTGGTTTCTCAATGTTATACTTCCACACGGGGTCGTGGTCGTTGGTGTGCTCCCACAGTGTCGTGCCAGCGGCACCGTCGAGCAATGTTATCTTCTTTTTTGTCATGTTTTAGGTTTTTCTGTGTTTATACTTGCAAATTTAAAGTATTTCCGCCAAACAGCAAAGCATTCAGTGTGATTTTTACCTTTGTTAATAGACAATGGTGGAAATATGGCAGACGGAATCCACGACAACCCAAATGCAGAGCCATAATTCTTCATGCCCGCATGACAGCATCAGAACCACAGTGCATAGTGCCCACCACAGCCCATGGCAACCACTCCGTAAGGGCGCAAAACAAACTGCATCACGGTGTCAAACGGCCTCTTTCATCATCGTGCCTCAGCTGAGACACATTTGTGAAACAGCTGAGGCACATTTGTGAAACAGCTGAGGCACATTTGTGAAACAGCTGAGGCACATTTGTGAAACAGCTGAGGCAGAAAAGTGAAACAGCTGAGGCAGATTGCAAAAGAGTCCCTTTCAGACCGCAAAAGAGGGTGTATCATAATTTAACCAAATCGGTCATTAGGAAGCGTCGTTCAAAAAATTGATGTCGGAGACATCACCGCTCTATAACCGAGGGTGCTTGCACCCTCGGTAAGT
>CAZRSL010000024.1:0-37437 GCA_964602785.1 uncultured Prevotella sp. | reverse complement strand
TAGGGTCGATTGTTTGGAGAGCCTGTTATTCCGTGGGTGCAAGCACCCACGGTTAAGGAGCGGTGATGCCTCCGGCATCATCTGCTTCTAACGACCGATTTGGGTTAAATGATTGGTTTGAGATGGCTCAACCGCTTGTTTTGACCGACAAACGCACCACCACGACGCTCAGCTCGTAGAGCATCCATATCGGCAAGGCGACGACTATGAGGGTGAAGGCGTCGCCTGTGGGGGTGATGACAGCGGCGACAACAAGAATGGCGACAATGGCTTGGCGGCGATAGCGTGTCATCAGTTCGGGCTTCAGGATGCCGGCCTTTGCGAGAAGCCAACTGATGACAGGAATCTCGAACACCGCTCCAAAGACAATTGACATGATGAGCAGTGTGTCGATGTAGCTGGAGAGCGACAACATGCTCTCCACCTCAGCGCTAACCTGGTAGGTGCCGAGGAAGCGCACGGTGAGAGGGAAGATGAGGAAATAGTCGATCAGGGTGCCGATGATGAACATGAGATAGCCCGACCCGACAATCCTGACCGCATAATGACGCTCGCGCTCATACAACGCCGGCGCGACAAAACGGTATAATATATATATAATGTATGGCGAGGCGGCATAGAGGCCCACCGCCAAGGCCGTCTTCACGTGGACGGCAAACTGCTCTGTCAGCCCGACGTTGATGAGATGGATGCGGAAAGGCTCGGCATGGAGCAGCCGATAGGTTATGAAGTCGCTGTGGCTTGGCGCGAGAACGATGCTGAACAGGCTGTCCTTCAGGCAGAAAGTGGCCGTGGCGAAGACTGCCGCCACCACAATGATGCGGATGATGCTGCCCCGCAACACATCGAGGTGATCCCAAAAGGTGAGTTCGCCATTGTCGTCCATCGGGGCTACTTGTCGGTTGGCTTCTCGTCGGTTGTCTCTTTCTTTGTCTCGGTCTTTGTGGCGTCGGTGTCAGCCACTCCGTTAACGCCGTCCTTGAAGCTCTTCACGCCCTTGCCCAAGCCCTTCATAAGCTCTGGAATCTTCTTGCCGCCGAAAAGCAGCAATATAATCAGGGCGATGATGATGATTTCTTGTGTTCCTAACATTTTTATCTGGTTCTATGTGTGTACTACAATGTGCCTTTGGTGGAGGGCAACGTGAAATGGTCGACGTCGCGGCGGACAGCCATCTTTATGCTGCGGGCCAGAGCCTTGAATATGCCCTCTATCTTGTGGTGCTCGTTCTGCCCCTCGGCCTTGATGTTGAGGTTCATCATTGCGGCGTCGCTCAGGCTCTTGAAGAAGTGGGGAAACATCTCGGTGGGCACGTCGCCAATCTTCTCGCGCTTGAACTCGGCATCCCAAACGAGCCAGGGCCGCCCGCCAAAGTCGAGCGCCACTTGGCAGAGGCAGTCGTCCATGGGCAGCGTGAACCCATAACGCTCTATCCCGCGCTTGTCGCCGAGAGCCCGCAAGAGGCACTGGCCCAGAGCGATGCCCGTGTCCTCGATGGTGTGGTGCTCGTCGACGTGGAGGTCGCCTTTGGCCTTTACGGTCAAGTCAATCATTCCATGGCGGCCAATCTGGTCGAGCAGATGGTCGAAGAAGCCAAGCCCGGTGGAGATGTCGGTGTGGCCGTTGCCGTCGACGTTCATTTTGACGTAGATGTCGGTTTCCGCTGTGACCCGATGAACCTCAGCCGTGCGCTCGCCGGCGAAGAGCAGTTCGGCAATGCGGGACCATGTCAGTCCGTCTTTGCCCAATATCAGCGACTGGCAACCAAGGTTTCGGGCCAGTTGCTCGTCGGTCTCGCGGTCGCCGATGACACAGCTGCCGGCCATGTCCACCTCCGGGTTGTCGATGTAGTGGCTCAGCATGGCCGTGCCGGGCTTGCGCATGGGGGAGTTGTCGGCGGGGAAGTGGCGGTCGATGAGTTGTTCGGCGAAGCTGACGCCCTCACCTTTCAGCGTGTCGATGATGAAATTGTGGACAGGCCAAAAGGTATCTTCGGGGAACGCGGGCGTGCCGAGCCCGTCCTGGTTGCTCACCAGCACCATAATGTAGTCGGTGTGCTTGGCCAAGAACGACAAAGCGCCGATGGCTCCGGGGCAGAACCTGAGTTTGAGGAAGGAGTCGACCTGCTCGTCGCGCGGCTCCTCCACTATTGTGCCATCGCGGTCGATGAACAAATATCGGTGTCTGACAGGTTTTGTAGTGTCCATTTCTGCTATTCTTCTATTTCTGATAGGCTGCGGATGAAGTTGTGCACAAAGTTGGCCACAGTCTCCATCGGGGCGTAGTTGTAGTAGCGTATGCTTCGGCGCAGGTTGCGGCGCATCACGCTCGAATTGTTGATGACAAACCCGGAGCGTCCTTGGCGGAAGTGCCACTCCTGTGCTGTGTCGTGCTCGGTGTGGTTAAGGGCGCGCAGCAGGAGTTTGTTGGCCGCGGGTTCACGCCGCCGCATGAAGGGAATCTCGTCGTCCTCGAAGTCGAAAGCCTCGCAGAGCACGCTGCCCTGCAACTGTGCCATGCGCAGCAGATGCAGCTTCGAGATCCAGCGGTCAAGTTTCACGTAGTCAACGTGCTCGCCCTGTTCCCTGAGGTAGCGTCCGAGGCGGATGATACCGTCGAGGTGGAGGCCGTGGTTGAGGATTTGGTCGACGTTGGAGACGATAATTCCGAGCAGTCGCATACTCTCAACTGACGTGTCGATGCTGTGCCGCTCGTTGTTCATGATGCGCTGCAGCCGGTGGTTGAGCCACACGCTGTTCATCGACACCTTGGTAAGGTCGGGGTGGGGCAAGGTCTTGTCCTCATCCTCAAGAAGATTGTCGGGAGGATTGAGCATGGAGTCGGCTGAATTGTGGGCGAGTCCTTGGGCGAAATAGGGCACAACATGCTGTGCCACAACCATCTGGCCAAGGCGGCGCCACTTGAATGGCGACATGGGCTCGACCTTGGCGTCCAATCCAAACGCCCCCGACGAGATGATGCTGAAGAAGTTTCGCTTTATAATGTCCATCAGCTGAACCTCCTTGGATAACGGAATAATATGGCCAGCAAGCCCGCCACGCCGATGGCCATGGGATAATAGAGATAGGGCACTATCTGCATGGGGCTGATGTGGGCCAGTCCGGCGGCCAACAGCATCTGCACGCCGTAGGGCAACAGCCCCTGCACGGTGCATGAGAAGGTGTCGAGAATGCTCGCCGCCTTGCGTGGGTCGACGCCAAACCTTTCGCTGATTTTGCGCGATATGCCACCCACGGTGATGATGGCCACGGTGTTGTTGGCTGTGCAGACGTTGACGAGGCTGACAAGCAACGCTATCGACAGCTCGGCGCCCCGCTTGCTGCTGACGTGGGCCGTCAGTCGGTCGATGAGATAGCTGATGCCGCCGTTGTCGCGGATTATCTCCAGCATTCCGCCCGCCAGCATGGCCACTATCACCAGTTCGCCCATGCTCGTGATGCCCTTTCCCATGGCCTGAAACCAGCCGAACACGTCGTAGCTGCCGTCGATGATGCCTATCGCGCCACAGGCAATGATGCCGAGAGTGAGCACCGCCATGACGTTCATGCCGCATATCGCGGTAACGAGAACGATGATGTAGGGCAGCACCTTGACGAAGCTCGACGGCTGGGCTGCCACTGGGGCGTTGGAGCCAAGCCCCATGATGGTGTAGATGGCCAGAATGACGATGGCAGCGGGCAGGACTATGAGGAAGTTGACGCGAAACTTGTCCGACATCCTGACGCCCATCGACTGTGTGGCTGCCACTGTGGTGTCGCTGATGAACGACAGGTTGTCGCCGAAATAGGCTCCGCCCACCACCACAGCGGTGGTCAGCGGTATGCCAGTGCCAGCCTGCGCCGCCACGCCAGCGGCTATCGGCACCAAGGCCACCACCGTGCCCACGCTGGTGCCTATCGACAGCGAGATGAAGCAGGCGGCAAGAAACAGCCCTGGCAGCAGCATCGATGAGGGCAGATAACGCAGGGCCACTCCGACGGTGGCGTCGATGCTGCCCATGTCTTTGGCAGAGGCTGCAAAAGCACCCGCAAGCACATAGATCCAAAGCATGAGGAG
Organism: uncultured Prevotella sp.; assembly: GCA_964602785.1. Lineage (GTDB taxonomy): Bacteria > Bacteroidota > Bacteroidia > Bacteroidales > Bacteroidaceae > Prevotella. Next base: position 33,360 of record CAZRSL010000024.1, on the reverse strand, counting down.
CAGGTTCTCGGAGCCAGCCCCACGCGAGAACACCTCAATGCGCTTGCTCAAAGGATAACGCCCACATATAGCCACGGCATAGACGCTGGCCACCATAAACGCCACAGTGATGGGCATCTTGTAGAAGTCGCCAGCCACTATGCCCCCCACCAAATACATCAGTATGAACACCAGCAGGGGCGAGAGGGCTATCAAGCCGTGTTTGTTATCCTTCAGAGCCATTCAGTCAGCCTGTTAGAGCGTTACTCCATTCTTGAAGATGGATATTTCCTGGTAGCCGTTGACCTCGTTGCGGGCTTTCTCACCGCTTGCCACAGCCAGCACCTTGTCAACAAACTTCGGCACCAGGTCGTCCATCGATGTGCCATGGGTGAGCACTCCGGCATTGAAGTCGATCCAGTTGGGTTTGCGCTCGGCCAAGTCGCTGTTGCTCGCTATCTTCATCGTGGGCACAAAGGTGCCGAACGGCGTGCCGCGGCCAGTGGTGAAGAGCACAATCTGGCAGCCGGAGCTGGCCAAAGCCGTGGAAGCCACGAGGTCGTTGCCAGGGGCTGAGAGCAAGTTCAATCCGTTCTCTTTCAGTCTTTCGGCATACTTCAGCACACCGCTCACAGGGCCTTTGCCGCACTTCTGGGTGCAGCCGAGGGCCTTGTCCTCGAGTGTGGATATGCCGCCAGCCTTGTTGCCGGGGGACGGGTTCTCGCCCACAGGCTCGCCGTGGCTCAGGAAATACTCCTTGAAGTCGTTGATCATCGTAACGGTCTTGTCGAAGAGCTCGCGCGTCTTGCACCGGTTCATCAGTATCGTCTCAGCGCCAAACATCTCGGGCACCTCGGTGAGTATGCTGGTTCCGCCTTGTGCCACAATCCAGTCGGAAAGCCGGCCCACGAGCGGATTGGCGGTGATGCCGGAGAAGCCGTCGCTGGCTCCGCACTTCAGGCCGACGCGCAGTTTGCTCACGGGCACATCGACACGCCGGTCTTGCGAGGCCTTCTGGTAGAGGTCGCGCAATATCTCCATGCCAGCCTCTATCTCATCGCCGTCCACTTTCTGGGTGATGAGCAGCTTTATGCGGTCGTGGTCGTAGTCGCCAAGCAACTCCATAAACTTGTCGGGCTGGTTGTTCTCGCATCCGAGCGAAAGCACAAGCACGCCGCCGGCGTTGGGGTGGAGGCAGATGTCGCGCAGCACACGGCGCGTGTTCTTGTGGTCGGCGTCGAGCTGCGAGCATCCGTAGTTGTGGTGCCACTCCTGTATGTTGTCCACGCCCTTGCATCCGGTCTCCTTGCGAAGCTTCTCAACGAGCTTCAGGGCGATGCCGTTGACGCAGCCCACAGTGGGCACAACCCAAATCTCATTGCGGGTGCCCACCTCGCCGTTCTTGCGCACGTAGCCTTTGAACGTGCGGTGCTCGTCGGGTATGTGGAGTGTGGCGTCGACGGGGTTGTAGGTGTACTCCAGTGTGCCGGCCAGATTGGTCTTCAGGTTGTTCTCGTTGACCCACTGGCCCGCCTTCAAGTCGGTTTTGGCGTGTCCGATGGGGTAGCCGTATTTGATGATGTTCACACCTTCGGGAGTGTCCTTGAGCAAGACCTTGTGGCCCGCGGGCACGTCTTGCAACACGGTTACCCTCTCAGTGCCGGTGTCGATGACTTCGCCTTTCTTCATCGGGCGCAAACAAACGACCACGCTGTCGGCTGGATTGATTTTAAGGAATGCTGATTCTTCCATTTTTTATTTATTCTTTATTTGTTGTTATTATTCTGTTTCAGAGTTGGGTGCGGCGGTAGAAGTCGATGTTCTCCTTTGCGAGCAGTTCAATGGGCATGTAGTTCACCGCGTCGACCTTCTCTTTCATCACGATGGCGCGGAAGAGTGTCTCCACGCAGTAGTAGCCCTGCCTGTAGGCGTGCTGGGCGATGAGAAAAGAGATGGAACCCTCGCGCAGGCAGTTGGCGTTCTTGCCCACCACGTCGTAGCCCATGATTTGCACGTCGCGGCGGTTGGTCTTCAGCAGATAGTCGCCCACGAGGTGGGCTTTGCTGGTGAACGTGATGCAGTTGCGGACATCAGCGTTCTGGTTGAAGAACTTGTCGAGGATTGACGGATATTCCTTTCTGTCGGTGTCGGCGGGAAGATCCACTTCGGCTATTTCCACCTCTGGGAAATGGTCGGTCATGTAGTGGCGGAAGCCCACTTCACGGTTGGCTTGTTGCTTTGAGCCCACCTTGCCGCCGCGCGTGTGCTTCATGAGCATTATCTTCTTCTCGCCCCGCGCTATGAGCATTAGCATACGAGCGGCGAAGTAGCCACTCTGGAAAGAGTCTTGGCCGTAGAACGACAACGGCTTCAAGTCGGGCATGTAGGAGTCGAGAAGAATGAACGGAATTTGTGCCTCGTGCAGTTTGTCGGTGAACTTGCGTGTGGTCTCCAGGTCGATGGGCACCACCACCACACCGTTTGGCTTCTGCTTCATCACTTGCGAGGCCTGGGCAAGAAACGACGGGTCGCTGTTGCGGATGTAGTAGAGAAAGCTCACCTGGATGTGGAAGTCGCGCCTCAGCTCCTCACACCTCGCCGCCCCCAGCTCTATCTCCTCCCAATAAGCCTCCTGCTCATGGCTTGGAATGAGGAAGACAAACGAGTAGGTCTTGTTGTAGGCCAGCGCACTGGCATACATGTTGGGCTTGTAGCCCATCTCCTTTATCGCTTTCTCAACCTTAGCCTTGGCGACTTTCGACACGTTGGGGCGCTTGTGGAGCACCCTGTCGACCGTTCCCATCGACACTCCTGCCTTCTCGGCAATGTCCTTTATCCTTATCTTGTCCATCATAAACGAGTCGTGAAGTGAAATTTGCTCTGCAAAAATAGTAATAATTATTTTATTGTGCGAATGCACAGCCCATAAAATGAGTGAAAAAGAAATTTTCATGTTTTTGTTTCCGTTATTGCGAAAAAATAGTTACTTTTGCGGCATATAATATATCACAGGCTGAAGAAGCGAAAATAAACTGATTATAACAATTTAATTAAAACAAAATCAAAATGGCTAAAGTTGTAACATTGGGCGAGATTATGCTCCGCCTTTCTTCTCCAGGTCAGAAGAGATTTGTGCAAAGTGAGTTCTTCGATGTCGTCTACGGTGGTGGCGAGGCCAACGTGGCGGTAAGTCTGGCTAACTATGGCCACGACGCTTACTTTGTGAGCAAGGTTCCACAGCACGAGATTGGCCAGTGCGCCGTCAATGCGCTGCGCCGCTATGGTGTCCACACCGACTTCGTGGCACGTGGTGGCAACCGACTGGGCATCTACTATCTGGAGAGTGGAGCTTCCATGCGCCCATCCAAGGTTGTCTACGACCGCGCGGGCAGCTCCATCGCCGAGGCCGACCCTGAGGATTTCGACTTCGACAAGATCATGGAGGGAGCCAGCTGGTTCCACTGGAGTGGCATCACTCCTGCCATCAGCGACAAGGCCGCCGAGCTGACGCGTCTGGCTTGTGAGGCTGCCAAGCGTCATGGCGTAACCGTCAGCTGCGACCTCAACTTCCGCAAGAAGCTGTGGACATCGGAGAAGGCACAGAGCATCATGAAGCCTCTGATGAAGTATGTCGACGTCTGCATCGGCAACGAGGAGGACGCCCAGCTCTGCCTTGGCTTCAAGCCGGAGGCCGACGTTACCGCTGGCAAGACCGACGCCGAGGGATACTATGGCATCTTCAAGGGCATGATGAAGGAGTTTGGCTTCAAGTATGTGGTCAGTACGCTGCGTGAGTCGCTCTCAGCTTCCCACAACGGATGGAAGGCTCTCATCTACAACGGCAAGGACTTCTACCAGTCGAAGCACTACGACATTCTGCCCATCATCGACCGCGTGGGAGGTGGCGACAGCTTCGCAGGTGGCCTGATTCACGGTCTGCTCAAGTGGCCTGACGACCAGGGCAAGGCTCTGGAGTTTGCTGTGGCAGCCTCAGCTCTGAAGCACACCATTCCTGGCGACTTCAACATGATGAGCGAGCAGGAAGTGCTCAACCTCGCTGGTGGCGACGCTTCCGGCCGTGTGCAGAGATAAACTATATCAGAACAAAATCACTCATATAACTTATTATGGCAAAATTCAATAAAATTCAGGTTATCACGGCCATGAAGGAGACAGGCATGGTGCCCGTGTTCTTCAACAAGGACATCGATGTCTGCAAGAACGTGATCAAGGCATGCTACGACGGTGGCGTGAGAGTGTTCGAGTTCACCAACCGTGGCGACTTCGCCCATGAGATATTCGGCGAGCTTGTGAAATGGGCCGACAAGGAATGCCCCGAGCTGATACTTGGCGCAGGCACCGTGATCGACGCTCCATCGGCCGCTCTGTTCATCCAGCTGGGTGCCAACTTCATCGTGGGCCCCAACTTCGTGCCTGAGATTGCTCCTATATGCAACCGCCGCCTCGTGCCCTACAGCCCAGGCTGCGGCTCTGTCACCGAGATAAGCAACGCCCAAGCTCTCGGTTGCGACGTTACCAAGGTGTTCCCCGCCGGCAACGTTGGTGGACCTTCGTTTGTGAAAAACGTCCTCGGCCCGCTGCGCTGGTCGAACATCATGGTTACTGGCGCCGTGGCTCCCACAAAGGAGAACCTGACCGAGTGGATCAAGGCTGGCGTGCTCTGCGTTGGCATGGGCTCCAAGCTGTTCCCGAAAGAGGAGATAGCCGCCAAGAACTGGAAGGCTATAACCGATAAGTGTGTTGAGGCCCTTGGATATATCAAGGAAGCTCGCGCATAAGCCAAAACTAAAAGAAGACCCCATTTGGATAGTTTTCCTGTGGGGTCTTTTTCTTATTTCAGCTTGTGGCAGTCAGCATGACGACGCTGCCGACAAACTGAACGAAACCTCTTATTACTGGCACTACCGCAACCTCGACTCCGCCGCCGTGTATGCGGTAAAGGCTTGGAACGCTTCAGCCGATTATAATTCCGGCAAGGCCGAAGCGCTCAACAATCTCGCATTCACGCAAATAATGCACTTGGACTTCAGCCGCGCCCGCCACAACCTGAAGCTGGCCATAAGCCTCACCGACAATCAGGTGGAGCTCTTCATCGCCGACATCCAAATGATGCGTATATGCCAGAGACAATCGTCGAACAAAGAATTCTACGACTACCACGAGCTTGCCAACCGCCGTCTGCGCCGCATCAACGATGAGAAGGACATACTCGATCAACACCAGAGGCGCAGGTTCTGCTATGCCATCACCGAGTATGCCATCGTTACTTCCACATATTATTATTATGTGGGGCTTGAGCGGCAGAGCAAAGAAGCGTTGCTTAGTCTGAATGGCAAAGAGGAGCTGACGAAAGACACCGCGCAGCTCGTCAACTACTACTACAACATCGGGGCGGGGGGGATAATAACCGACGGGACGCAGCGCGAAATCAACCAGTCGGAGTTCGACTACCTGATGCGATGCTACATGCTCTCGCTCGACCAAGGCTACATTTATTTTGTGGCCAATGCGCTGCAAGCCCTGAGCGAGCACCTCATGCAACCAGCCAACCGCACGCCCCTGATACAAGACAACATGCCGGCCATACGGTTCCTCAACATCGACAACATGCCCGACTCGCTCTTGGCCGGCAACATGGCGCAGCGGTCGCTCAACCTCTTCTCAATCTATGGCGACCCCTACCAGATGGCCGGCTCTTATCGCACTCTGGCTGGTTGCTATCAGGCCATCGGCGACTACAGGAGTTCAATCGTCTGCCTTAACAACGCCCTCACTCGCGACACGGCCATCAACCGCGCCCCCGACCTCGTGGCCTCAATCCGTGAGCAGCTGAGCGTGGCCTGGTCGGCGATGGACAACAAGCAGATGAGCGACCAGAACCGCAACATCTATCTCGACCTTCAGGAAAGCACACGCCAGGACCGCTACCTTGAGGCTCGCGCAAGCCAACTCGAAAGCAGCAGCAAGGTGCTCAACCTGTGGATTGGCTCTGTCGTGGCCATGATTGTGGTGGTTGTCGCCTTGCTCATAGTGTTCAGCCACCTGCGCCGAAAGGCCTCAAGCCGCATCAACCACGCCGATTTGCTCCAGCCTTTGCAGCAATGGCAGACGGAGATACACCACTATCAGGAGGCGCGGGCACAGCGCATGCAAGCCTTGCAGGACGACGAGGCTGCGGCCCAGAGCCGCCTCGTGATGCTGAAGCGGCTGAACATCGACCAGCGGGCCAAGATACAGTTTGTGAAGAGTATGCTGCCGCTTGTGGACAGAATGAAACTCGAGCTGTCGAGGCTCGAACAGGACAATGACCCGGAAAGCGTGCGAAAGTCGCGGCTTGAATATGTGGCCGAGCTTTCGGCGACGCTCAACCAGCTGAACGGCACCCTGACCGAATGGATACAGCTGCGGCGAGGCCAACTTGGCATACATGTGGAGACATTCCCGTTGGCTCCTCTCTTTGAGATGATTAAAGGCTCGGCCACAAGTTTTGCTTTGGAGGGTGTGACGCTCAAAGTTGACGACACCGACGCCACCGTGAAAGCCGACCGTGTGCTCACTCTGTTCATGATCAACACGCTCGCCGACAACGCCCGCAAGTTCACTCCCCGTGGAGGCGTGGTCGAAGTCAGCGCCGCCACAAGTGGCGACTTGGTGGAGATAGCCGTCAGCGACACGGGATGCGGAATCGCGCCCGACAAACTGGCCACCATATTCGACACCAAGGCTTTGGCCGACCAGCAGGTCTCAGCCAGCAGTCAGCAGCAAGGGCACGGATACGGGCTGATGAATTGCAAAGGCATAATGGAGAAGTACCGTAAAACCAGCCGCCTGTTCGCCAATTGCCAAATCAAGGCCGAAAGCAGGGTGGGGCAGGGCAGTCGCTTCAGCTTCACTTTGCCAAAAGGCATCATGCGGTTGCTGCTGCCTCTGCTTGTCGTGCTGATGCCATTTGCCAAGGCTAAAGCGGCCGATTACAACACGAAACTGGCCGCTCAGTTTGCCGATTCGGCCTATTTCAGCAACATAAATGGCACATATACAAAGACTGTGGAATATGCCGACTCAGCCCTGCGCCACCTTAACGCCTTCATGGCAAGGCACAAGGGCAAGGGGCTGAGACCCCTGTCGATGATAGGCAGCGTGTCGCAGGTGCCGCCCGAAATCACGTGGTTCCACAGTGGGCTGCCCATCAACTACACCGTGCTGCTCGACGTGCGCAATGAGTGCGCCGTGGCGGCCTTGGCACTCCACGACTGGACGCTCTACCGCTACAACAACAAGGTCTACACCCAGCTTTTCCGCGAGGTGAGCGCCGACAACACCTTGGGCAACTACTGCCGCACCATGCAGAGGGCGGAGCAAAACAAGAACGTGGCCGTCATATTGCTGGTGCTGCTGCTCTTGGCCATCGGCCCCGCCTATTACTTCATCTACTATCGCCACGTGGTCTACTTCCGCTTCTGCGTCGAGCAGGTGGCGAGCCTCAACCAGTTGCTCTTGTCCACCGTCAGCGACCAGCAGAAGCTGCAGGCCATGCGCCGGTTCCCCATCGACCGGTTCCCCTCTGAGCTGGGCGAAGTGGCCAATAAGATTATCAACTCGCTTGAGCGATGGATTGCAGACAGCAATTCTGATGAGGCCAAGATGGAGGCGGTAAGCGACTCGGTGGCCCGGCTCGACTACGAGGCGTCGCGTCTGCACGTTCAGAACAGCACCACCGACAACTGCCTCAGCTCGCTGAAGCACGAGACGATGTACTATCCCGCGCGGATAAGCTTGCTGGCGGCGGAAGGCGAGACCCATTTGGCCGACATGGCAGAGTTGGCTTCCTACTACGAACGGCTCTTCGTGGCCTTGTTGGGGCAGGCTCTGAGCTTGTTGCGACCTGTGGGCTACCACGTCGCCAACATCAATCTGGCCGGCACTGGCGTCAGCGTATGGGCCGACAAGGTGATGGTCGACTATCTCCTTTCCATCATCACCAAGGCAAACGACGGCCAGACGCCGCAGGTGGAGGCGCAAGCTGAGGCGGGCTATGTCGTTGCCACATTCACACTAAGCCACTTCAAGGCCACCGACACAGAGGCCTCACGCATGTTCACCACCGAGTATGGCCGCCCGCAGTTCTTGATTTGCCGCCAAATAGTGCGCGACAGTGGCGACCTGACGCGCCATTTCTCGTGCGGTATATGGGCGCAGGCCACTGATGGGGCCACGTTGATAAACGTGAAACTACCCGGAAGCAAAACTAACACACAACATTAAACAATACATTAAGAAGATGGAACAGTTCAAAGTGATTATAGTTGAGGACGTGCCGCTGGAGCTCAAGGGCACCGAGGGCATCATTAGAAACGACATTCCCGAGGCCAAGGTCATCGCCACGGCCCAGACCGAGATTGAATACTGGAAGGCCATGAAGCAGCAGTTGCCCGACCTCGTGCTCCTCGACCTCGGCCTCGGCGGCTCCACCACTGTCGGCGTGGAGATATGCCGCCAGACCAAGACGCGCTATCCCGACATCAAGGTGCTCATCTTCACCGGCGAGATACTCAACGAGAAGCTGTGGGTCGACGCATTGGACGCCGGGGCCGACGGCATCTGTCTGAAAACGGGCGAACTGCTCACGCGCATCGACGTGATGTGCGTGATGAATGGCAAGCGGCTCGTGTTCAACCAGCCCATAATGCAGAAAATAGTTGACAGGTTCAAGAGCAGCGTCAACGACGAGATAGAGCACGAGGAGGCCATGGTCGACTACGAGATCGACGAGTACGACGAGCGCTTCCTGCGCCACTTGGCTCTTGGCTACACCAAAGACCAGATAGCGTCGCTCCAGGGGATGCCTTTCGGAGTGAAGAGCTTGGAGAAGAGGCAGAACGAGCTGGTGCAGAAGCTGTTTCCCGAGGGCAACGGCCGTGCCAGCGTCAATGCCACAAGACTCGTGGTGAGGGCCTTGCAACTGCGCATCATCAACCTCGACAACTTGCAGCCCGATGAGGAATAAGGTGGGATGGGCTCTCATGGTGGGCTGCGGCTTGTGGGTGGCCTTGGCGCTGCTGTCGTGGATAGCGGCGGCGGCACGCCCCGACTGGCCCATACGCACCCTGATTTCCGACACTGGCCTCCGCTGGCTCGTCGGCTCACTTGAGCAGAACTTCCTGAGTCCGCTCCTCGTTTGGCTCATATTGGGCATGATGTCGATGGGGGCTTACTTCTGTGGCGGGCTCCACGCCGCCATTCGTGGCCTCGCCCGCAGAAAGCGGGCGTCATTCCGCACTCGCATGGCACTCTATTTAGTCGCGACAGAGGCCATGTTGTTCATCGTCGTCATGCTTCTTCTCTGCCTTGTGCCCCACGCGCCGCTGCTCAGCGTCACCGGCTCGCTCATGCCCGGGTGTCTTGAGCATGGCGCCATACAGTTGCTATGCCTCCTCGTCATACTCTGCTCTGTGAGTTTTGCGGTGATGAGCGGACAGTGCCGCACGCCCTCGCGCCTTGTCTCCCTGCTCTGCTATGGCATCAGGCGGTGGGCTTGGCTACTGCCGCTCTATGTGGTGTGGATGGAGCTTTTCGCAAGTTTCGCTTTCGTGCTAAACTGGCGATGATGGTGCCTTTGGGGGTCTTTCGGCATTTGTGTGATAATGGCAATTGATGAGCCCTCCGGGCTCTTTATGACACAACCTCTTATACATTACACGACTTTCGCATAGTTATAAACATCCCCAATGCAGGGTGCGGCCCTTGTGGCCGTCCGCATCCACATTGCATATCGGTTGTGCGGCGGACGGCCACAAGGGCCGCACCCTGCAAGTGGTACATTCTCTGGCTTGTGTACGCACACACAAGTTGATTTACATCAAATAAACGTCATTTTCCTTTCATTTCTCAATCATTTCCATTGTCAGATGCGGCAGTTGCCGTACCTTTGCAAGCAGAAACAGAGAGATTGTTTAGGTTAGATAGATTTAGGTTTTTAGTTTTCATAGGTAGATTATTTGATTGTTTAGTTGATAGGTTTTAGTTTTTAGGTAAGTTTTAGATTGTTAGGGTAACGTAAGATGCAAGATTAAAGGGGAACGCCGTGAGGCGCGAACCTGCAATCAAGCATTTTCAGAAAAGTGAAATTCATTTATTTGGATAGAGGAGCACCAGCAATGGCGCTCCTTTTTTGATGCCATCACACGGCGAAAGGGCCTGTCTATTGAGCCATACATGGCTTCCACGAGGAATGCGGCACGTGTGAAAAATGTTCACGGCACGTGTCGAAAGCGTTTCTGACACGTGTGAAATGTGTTTTTCACACGTGTCAGAAACTGCAACCGCGTTAGAATTGGGGTGGGGGAATTGTGGTTTGAGGCGTTATATGGGATGCGGCCACCACACAAGCATACTGACATGCCATCGGGAGTTGGCCTCTACGCTTCTATCTCCGACAGTTCGAGCCACCGCATTTCCTTTTGGTCGAGCTCCTCTTTCAGCTGTGGCAGACGCTTGCTCTTCTCAGTCAGGGCCTCAATGCTGAGTGTGCCCGAGCAGAGGTCGGCCTCAAGTTGCTTCTGCTCAGCCTCGAGCTGTTCAATCTCGGTGGTCAGCTGCTCCAGTTCACGCTTCTCCTTGAAACTGAGTTTGCGCTTGGAGTCGTCGCGCTGCCGCTTCTCGCGCTCGACTTTCGGCTTCTCCTCCTTGGCCTCCGGTTTCAGGCTAAGCCATTGGCGGTATTGGGTGTAGTTGCCGGGGAAGTCCTGTATGTCGCCATTGCCATGGAAAACGAGCAAGTGGTCGACCACTTTGTCCATGAAATAGCGGTCGTGGCTGACCACAATCACGCAGCCTGGGAAGTCCTCAAGATATTGTTCGAGGATTTGCAGCGTCTGTATGTCGAGGTCGTTGGTGGGCTCGTCGAGTATGAGGAAGTTGGGATTGCGCATCAGCACCGTGCAGAGATAGAGCTTGCGTTTCTGTCCTCCGCTGAGCTTGCTGACGTAGTTGTGCTGCTCATCGGGCGTGAAGAGGAAGTGCTGCAGCAGTTGCGAGGCGGTGATGTGGCGTCCGCCGCCCATGTCGATGTAGTCGGCTATCTCCGACACCACGTCGATTACTTTCTGGTCGTCGCGAAACTGCAAACCGTCTTGCGAGAAATAGCCGAAGCGCACGGTGTCGCCGATGTCGAACCGTCCGCTGTCGGGAGTCAGAAGCCCAAGGAGCAACTTTATGAACGTCGACTTGCCGGTGCCGTTGTTGCCGACGATGCCCATCTTCTCGAAGCGGGCGAAGTTGTAGTAGAAGTCTTTAAGGATCACGGTGTTGGTTTCCCCATTGTGGAAAGCCTTTGACACATATTGGCACTCGAATATCTTGGAGCCGATGTAGACGTTGCGCGACTTCAATCTCACCTGCCTTTCCTCAATCCTTTGCTTGGCTTTGGCCTCAAGCTCGTAGAACGCCTCCTCGCGGTAGCGCGCCTTGTGGCCGCGGGCTTGCGGCATGCGGCGCATCCACTCCAGCTCCTTGCGGTAGAGGTTGTTGGCGCGGGCTATCTCGGCCCGGGTGTTGTCGATGCGCTCCTGCCGCTTGCCGAGGTAGTAGGAGTAGTTGCCGCGATAGGTGTAGATGGTCTGGTTGTCGAGCTCCAATATCAGGTTGCACACTTGGTCGAGGAAATAGCGGTCGTGGGTTACCATGAGCAGCGTCTTGTTGCCACGGCGCAGATAGCCCTCGAGCCATTCTATCATCTGGAGGTCGAGGTGGTTGGTGGGCTCGTCGAGGATGAGGAAGTCGGGCTCGGTGATGAGCACGTTGGCCAGAGCCACCCGCTTCTGCTGTCCGCCGCTCAGCTGCCCCATTGGCTGGTTGAGGTCGGGCAACTTCAGCATGGTGAGTATCTGCTTGGCCTTGAGCACCTTCTCCGGGTCGCCATGGTGGTTGAAGCACGCGTCTAAAACAGACTCCGACGGGTCGAACTGCGGACTCTGCTCCAGATAGCCCACCCGGATGTCGTTGTGGTAGATGATGGTGCCGCTGTCGTGGCCCTCCTTGCCAGTGAGGATAGAGAGCAGCGTCGACTTGCCGGTGCCGTTCTGCGCTATCAGCCCCACTTTCTGCCCTTGGGCGACAGAGAAGCTTATATCGCGAAACAGCACCAGGGCGCCAAACGACTTGGTCAGGTTCTGCACATCAAGATATGGCGTCATCACTTCAGCTCCTTCTCTATGCTGCCGATGTAGTCGAGTATTTCGTCGCGCCCCGCTTTGGTCTGCGCCGAAGATATGAAGTAGGGCGGTAGCGTCTCCCATGTGTCGTGCAGCTTGTCCATCCACGCTTTGGCGTTCATCTTGGCGCGGTCTTTGCCCAGCTTGTCGGCCTTGGTGAAGATGATGGCGAACGGTATCTGGCTCTGGCCGAGCCAGTCGACGAAGTCGCGGTCTATCTTCAGCTGCTCATGCCGCAAGTCGACGAGCACGAAGAGGCACTCCAGCTCCTCGCGCTGCAGGATGTAGGAGCGTATCATGCGGTCGAACTTCTCCTGCTGCGTCTTGCTGCGCTTGGCGTAGCCGTAGCCGGGCAGGTCGACGAGATACCAGTCGTCGTTGATGATGAAGTGATTGATCATCAGCGTCTTGCCGGGCGACGACGATGTCTTGGCCAATCCCTTGTGGTTGCAGAGCATGTTGATGAGACTCGACTTGCCCACGTTCGACCGGCCAATGAACGCGTATTCGTGCATTCCGTTGTGGGGGCACAGCGCGACTGAGGGCGACGAGATGGAGTATTCCGATTTCTTGATTATCACGGTGTAAAATTCAATGTAAAATATTAGGAGGGTGTAACATTAATCAAGATTTGCGTGGCATAATTAATTATTCATAGCCAGCATCCACTTGTAGTGGCCGTCCCTTGTGGCGGCCATCATTGATGTTCGACCTATTAAAATAGGAAAGGACATTGCTTTATGGCCGCCACAAGGGCGGCCACTACAAGTGGACGTTTTCTTCTGATGCACCCTCGTATGAATCTTCTCACACAAATTCAAAAGCTCATTTTAATCTTTAAGATCCGTGTGATGAATCATGCCCCTACGGGTTGGGGTTTCACCAGCTGTGGGCGGTCAGCTTCGTCTTGCTCGAAGTGTTCACCGTGGCGCCGAACACCGACGACTCCGAAGTCGACGAGATGTCGGTGGGCCACAGGTTGGCTCCGAAGTGATAGGTGTCGGTGCTCACCAATTCCATCTTCGCCATGCCCGAAGCCTCTATCATGCCCCACTGGCCCTTGGCCTGCTCCACCTGGTCTTTGCTCAGTCCGCTCTCCTCAAGCTGGGTGAAGAAGGCGTTTTTGATGTCGTCCTTTGTCATCACCGACTTGGTGCTCCCTGCCACGGTGGTGATGCCGAACACGTTGCCCACGGTGTAGGTAGTGGCCAGCTTGATGCCTTTCCGCTCAGTCTGCTCGGTCTCGCCGGTGGTGATGGTGCGCCCGAAGAGCGAGAACACGTCGTTCTGCTTTATCTGGTCTTTCAGGGATTCTGGGTTGATTTGCTTCTCCACGGCGTTGTAGAGCACGTCTTTGGTGGTGGCCTGAGCCAATTGTGGGTTGGCCTCAAACTGCTTGTCGACCTCTTGGCGCAACGCCGTCACCACTTTCTGCCTCACGTTGTCGTAGTCCATGACGTTGAGCAGACTGCCCGTTGGAGTGGTTGAGAACCTGATGTCCATGTCTTTCAGCGCGGCAAAGAGCTCCGAGCCGTCGGCGTCGTCGCCCTCCGGCAACACCACGTCCGTAATCTTCATCAGTATGATTGCGCTGTCGGAGTTGGTATCCTCGACAGTGTAGCTGACGGTATACTTGGTGTTGGCCTCGTGAGAGCCCACCTGAGGCGCGGAGGTCGTAACCTGCATCTCGGTCTCGTAGGTAGCCGAGAGGCCCTTTTCTATTGTCGGCTTCACGTCGATTTTCTGTGCATTGGCACCCAGCGAAAGCGCCAGGGCTGCGATTGCGATGATATTCTTTTTCATATCGCTTGGTATTAAAGTGAATAAAAAAAGCTCCCACACAGGCTGTTACAAGTCTGTGCGGAAGCAAAGGATTAATATGCTCTTGCTATTATCACGCGCTTGGTGGCGGGCTTGCCGCTCACCATGTCCACTCCCGGCGTCTGCTCAAACATGAACGGCACGCAGCGTATCGTGGCCTGCGTCTCCTCCTTTATCTTGGCCTCGGTCTCGGCGGTGCCGTCCCAATGGCAGAGGAAGAAGCCGCCATCCTTGATGCGCCGCTTGAACTCCTCGTAGTCGTCGCACTCGTAGATGTGGGCGTCGCGGAAGGCCTTTGCCTTCTCGAAGATGTTGTCCTGTATGTCGTCGAGCAACTTCTGCACGCGCTCCACGATGCCGTCGAAGCTGACGTTCTCCTTCTCCAGCGTGTCGCGGCGCATCACCTCGATGGTGTTGTTCTCCAAGTCGCGGCCACCCATCACCAATCTGACGGGCACGCCCTTCAGCTCGTAGTCGGCGAATTTGAAGCCCGGCCGCTTGTTGTCGGCGTCGTCATATTTCACGCTGATGCCCAGCTCGGTCAGCTTGTCGACCACAGGCTTAATCTTCTTGCTGATCTCGGCCAACTGCTCCGGGCCTTTGTAGATGGGCACTATCACCACCTGCAGCGGCGCTATCTTCGGCGGCAGCACGAGGCCGTTGTCGTCGGAGTGGGTCATGATGAGCGCGCCGATGAGCCGCGTGCTGGCTCCCCACGACGTGGCCCACACATATTCGGGCTTGTTGTCCTTGGTCAGATAGGTCACGTTGAAGCTCTTGGCGAAGTTCTGCCCGAGGAAGTGGCTTGTGCCGCTCTGCAGCGCCTTTCCGTCTTGCATCATGGCCTCGATGGTGTAGGTGTCAAGCGCTCCAGCAAACCGCTCGGTCTCGCTCTTCACCCCCTGCACCACGGGTATTGCCAAGTATTTCTCGGCAAACTCGGCGTAGACGTGCAGCATCCTCACTGCCTCCTCCTCAGCCTCCTCGCGAGTGGCGTGGGCGGTGTGGCCCTCCTGCCACAGAAACTCGCTTGTGCGCAGGAATGGGCGCGTGCGCATCTCCCAGCGCATCACGTTGCACCACTGGTTGCACATCAGTGGCAGGTCGCGCCAGGAGTGTATCCAGTTGCGGTAGGTGTTCCAGATGATGGTCTCCGACGTGGGGCGGATGATGAGCTCCTCGTCGAGCTTGGCGTCGGGGTCGACCACCACCGACCGGCCGTCGTCGCTCGACTTCAATCGATAGTGGGTCACCACGGCGCACTCCTTGGCAAACCCCTTCACGTGCTCGGCCTCGCGGCTGAGGAAGCTCTTGGGGATGAGCAGGGGGAAGTAGGCGTTCTGCACGCCCGTGGCCTTAAACATTTTGTCCAAGTGGCGCTGCATAGCCTCCCAGATGGCATAGCCGTAGGGCTTGATGATCATGCATCCACGCACTGGCGCTTGCTCGGCAAGGTCGGCTTTCACCACCAAGTCGTTGTACCACTGACTGTAGTTGTCGGCGCGCTTGGTGAGATGTTTCAGTTCTTTTGGCATAGTTTTTTCGCTATATAAGATTAATTTGGTTACAAAAGTACAAAAAAATGTTGACCGAGCGCACAATTATTGGAAAAAGAACTATCTTTGCAGAAAAGAAGTAAGTTTAATTTTAAAAATTAGAGATTATGAAACGTATGAATCTTAAGTTTGCGGCCATCGGCCTTGCTCTGCTGACATTGGTCGGATGCAACACCAAGCAAGGCACTGGAGCCAGCATCGGCGCCGGCGGTGGCGCGGTGCTCGGCGGAATATTGGGCAACATCATCGGCAAGGACTCCAAAGCCACCTTCATCGGAGCCGCCATCGGTGCCGCCGTAGGCTCAGGCACCGGCGCCATAATCGGCAACCGCATGGACAAGATAGCCAAGGAGACCGCCGCCCAGGTGCAGAACGCCAAGGTGGAGCAGGTTACCGACGCCAACGGGCTGAAGTGCATCAAGGTAACCTTCGACAGCGGACTGCTCTTCGCCCTCAACAAGGCCGACCTCAACGACGCCGCCAAGACCGACCTGACAAAGTTTGCCAGCGTGCTCAAGGAGAACTCCGACTGCTACGTCAACATCTATGGCTACACCGACGCCAGCGGCAACGACGACATCAACCTGCCACTGTCGAAAAACCGCGCCCTCGCCGTGGAGAACTGCCTGACGCAGAACGGTGTCAGCTCGTCGCAGTTCAAGGAGATCGTGGGCAAAGGCTCCGCCGACCCCATCGAGGACAAGACCGTCAGCCAGGCCAACCGCCGCGTGGAGGTCTACCTCTATGCCAGCGAGGCCATGATCAACAGTGCCAAGAAGCAGGCTGGCGAATAAGCTGATATAGCACCCTCAATGTAGGGGCATGATTTATAATGCCCGCAGCCGGCAGACATTCTGATAACGCAGGCTCAGCTTCGAAACCATCCACTTGCAGTGGCCGCCCCTGTGGCGGCCATAAAACGATGTCCTTCCTATCGTAAATAGGTCGAACATTATTTATGGCCGCCCCTGTGGCTGTCATAAAACGATGTCCTTTCCTATCGTAAATAGGTCGAACATTATCAATGGCCGCCCCCGTGGTGGTCATAAAACAATTTCCTTTCCTATCGTAAATAGGTCGAACATTATTAATGGCCGCCACAGGGGCGGCCACTGCAAGTGGAAATAGTACGGGCTTGTTTGTTGGGTGGATTATTTAATTAATGACAATTACTGGCCAATTACTGGAAATTACTGTTTAAAAAGACAACCACCTACCACTTGAAGATAATAAAAAAGGTAATACGCTGGGCTTTGGCCCTCTTCTTCTCCACCACCATACTCATGGTGGTGGCTTTCAGGGTTCTGCCCGTCTACTTCACGCCCCTGATGGTCATCCGCTGCTTCCAGCAGAAAGCCGAGGGCAAGCCGCTGAAGCTCGACCACCACTGGGTGCCCCTTGAGGAGATGTCGCCCCATCTGCCCGTGGCAGTCATGGCAGGCGAAGACCAGAGGTTTCTGAAGCACCATGGCTTAGACTTCGGCGCGATAAAGGCCGCAGCCGCCGACAACATCAGCGGCAAGCGGATGCGTGGTGGCAGCACCATATCGCAGCAGACGGCCAAGAACGTGTTTCTCTGGCCGGGGCGCAGCTTCGTGCGCAAGGGCTTTGAGGCCTACTTCACCTTACTCATCGAGTTCGTGTGGGGCAAGCGGCGCATAATGGAGGTCTACCTCAACTCCATCGAGATGGGCGACGGCATCTACGGCGCCTACGCCGTGGCCAAGGAGAACTTCCACACCACCCCCGACAAGCTGACGCGCTATGAGTGCGCCCTAATAGCGGCCACACTGCCCAACCCGCGCCGCTTCAGCAGTGCCAACCCTGGCCCCTACATGCGCAAGCGGCAGAGGCAGATAGAGGTGCAGATGAGGCATATACCCGCATTTCCAAATGAATAAGCAAACCCCTCAAGGCCTCAAGGCCTCCCCCGACCCCTCCAAAGGAGGGGAGAAGGACATACTCGCCGACCTTAACCCGTCGCAGCGCCAAGCCGTCGTCTACAACGACGGGCCACAACTCGTCATCGCCGGAGCGGGGTCGGGCAAGACACGCGTGCTCACCTACAAGATAGCCTATCTGCTCCAGCGAGGGGTGAAGCCGTGGAACATCCTCGCCCTCACCTTCACCAACAAGGCTGCGCGCGAGATGAAAGACCGCATAGCCACCCTGGTCGGCGGCGAGACGGCACGCTACCTCAACATGGGCACATTCCACAGCATCTTTGCACGCATCCTCAGAGTGGAGGCCAAGGCCATCGGCTACAATTCCAACTACACCATCTACGACGAGACCGACTCACGCTCGCTGCTGAAGCGCATAGTGAAAGACTTCGGCCTCGACGACAAGAAATACAAGCCCGCCAGCGTCCACTCCGTCATCTCCATGGCCAAGAACTGCCTCATCACCGCACCCATGTACGCCGCCGACGAGAGTGCGCTGGCACGCGACCGCGACATGCAGATGCCGCTCATCTACAAAATCTACGAGGCCTACCAGGAGCGGTGCCGTCAGGCCAACGCCATGGACTTCGACGACCTGCTGCTGCTCACCCACCAACTCTTCGCCACCCACGACGACATACGCCGCAAGTATGCCGACAGGTTCCAGTTTGTGCTCGTCGACGAATACCAGGACACCAACAACGCCCAGCAGAAGATAGTGTGGCAGCTGACGGCCCAGAGGCAGCGCGTCTGCGTCGTGGGCGACGACTCGCAGAGCATCTACAGCTTCCGCGGAGCCAACATCGACAACATCCTCTCCTTCCAAGACATCTATAATGATGTCAGGCTCTTCAAGCTCGAGCAGAACTACCGCTCCACACAGCTCATCGTCGAGGCCGCCAACAGCCTCATCAAGCACAACGTGCGGCAGATTCCAAAGGACGTCTACAGCCACGAGGGCAGGGGCGAGAAGCTGCAGTACAAGCCAACCTACAGCGACAAGGAGGAGGCCGCCGTGGTCTGCGCCGACATCGTGCGCATCAAGCGCAACGAACGCTGCCGCTACTCCGACTTCGCCATCCTCTACCGCACCAACGCACAGAGCCGATCCTTCGAGGAGAGGCTGCGCAAGCAGGACATACCCTACCGCATCTACGGCGGGCTCTCCTTCTACCAGCGCAAGGAGATAAAAGACGTGCTCGCCTACTTCCGCCTCGTCAACAACCCCGACGACGAGGAGGCCTTCGTCCGCGTCATCAACTATCCCGCACGGGGCATCGGCAACGCCACCGTCGCCAAGCTGAGGCAGGCGGCGGCGCAGGGAGGCGTCAGCCTCTGGACTGCCGCGAGCCATCCCGAGGAGTGCCGCATCGACGTGGGCAAGGCCACCGCGGCCAAGCTCCGGGAGTTCACATCGATGGTATCCTCGTTCATCGCCATGGCGCAGACCGACGACGTCTACGAGTTCGGAAAGAAGCTCATAGAGCAGAGCGGCATCAAGCGCGACCTCCAGCAGGCCGACAACCCCGACGACGTGGTTAGAAGGGAGAACGTCGACGACTTCCTCTCCTCGCTCAACGACTTCGTCGACGCGCAACGCTCCGAGGGCTACGACCACGAGGTCTACCTTGCCGACTACCTGCCCGTCGTCAGCCTGCTCACCGACCAGGACAACGACCGTGGCTCCGACGACACCGTCTCGCTCATGACCATCCACAGCGCCAAGGGGCTGGAGTTCAAGACCGTATTCGTCGTCGGCATGGAGGACAACATCTTCCCAAGCCCAATGTCGGCCTCCACGGCGAGAGGACTTGAGGAGGAGAGGCGGCTCCTCTACGTCGCCATCACACGCGCCGAGCAGCACTGCATACTCACAAGCGCGCGCAACAGATTCCGCTATGGCAAGACCGAGTTTGAGACTCCCAGCCGCTTTCTGCGCGACATCGACCCCTCGCTCATCAACGTTTCCGGCGCCGACAGCTTTGCCGACCCGGAGCCGCCCTTCCGACCCCATGCCCGCTTCAGCGGCCCGGGCAGCCTCTTCTCACCCAAGCCCATCCCGCAGCGGCCCGCCAAGAAACTGGTACGGGTGCAGCCCGCGCCAGCACAGTCCAGCTCAGCCACGCAGCCCCTGCCCTCCGGCCTCAGGGTCGGTGCCACCATAGCCCACAACGTCTTCGGCACCGGCACCGTGGAGAGCATTGTCGGCACAGGCCTCGACACAAAGATAAAGGTGAAGTTCAGCTCCGGCGACACAAAGACGCTCCTACTCAAGTACGCCAAAATAAAGGTGATGGGGTAAAGGGAGGGGGAATATAAACGTCCCACAATTGTGGCACGTTGCGTCCCACAATTGAGGGCACTTCGGTTCACAATTGTGAGCAGATCATCCCACAATTGTGAACCGTTCACGAAAACAATGTGGCCAGAGGCATAATTTGCCACTTTCCGGTTAGAGAAAAGAAGAAAAACGGTGGCCCAAGTTGCGCGCTTGTGCCACCGTTTTATATTAAAGTATGGTCGCGTCTATTTCTCCTCCGTCATGACCCCCTCGATGAAGAGGCGTGTCAGCTCGGGCTCGCCGTTGGTGCGGATGGTGATGGTCTTCTTGAAGTGGCCGGGAAACTTGCCCTTGCCGTTGTAGGTGACCAGTATCTTGCCCTGCTGTCCGGGTGCCACAGGCTCTTTGGGGTAGGAGGGCACGGTGCATCCGCAGCTGGCAATGGCCTGGTTGATGACGAGGGGCTTGTCGCCGTCGTTGGTGAACACGAACTCGGCTTTCTGCACGGGGTTGGCCTCGGAGAAAGTGCCGACGTTCTCGGTGAGCTTGGTGAACTTGATTTTGGCCTGTGCCGACACTTCGCACACCGTGCAAAGGGCCAGGGCTATGAGCAATAATGTCTTTTTCATCGTCGTAATGTTTACACTGGGTGCAAATGTAACGTTTTTTTTCGAGCGACTGCCCACTTGTGATGGTTATTTTCCATTTTTAAAACAGAATTAACACAGGCGGCATTTAATTTTTACTAAATTTATAGTACCTTTGCGCAAAATTTCAATAAAAGCGAGATTATGTATCGTACAAAAACTTGTGGCGAACTGAGGCTGGCCGACGCCGGCACGAGCGCGACCCTGGCCGGATGGGTGCAGCGCATCAGGAAAATGGGCGGCATGACGTTTGTCGACCTGCGCGACCGCTATGGCATCACGCAGTTGGTGTTCAACGAGGCCGCCGACAAAGACCTCTGCGACCAGGCCAACCGCCTTGGGCGCGAGTATTGCGTGCAGGTGGCCGGCAAGGTGTCGGAGCGGCAAAGCAAGAACCCGAGCCTGCCTACCGGCGACGTTGAGTTGCTGGCCGAGCGGCTGACGGTGCTCAGCCCGAGCCTGACGCCGCCTTTCACGATAGAGAACGAGACCGACGGCGGCGACGACATCAGGATGAAGTACCGCTACCTGGACTTGCGCCGCCCTGTGGTGAGAAAGAACCTGGAGCTGCGCCACAGGATGACGATACTGATACGCAACTTCCTCGACAGCAAGGACTTCATCGAGGTGGAGACTCCGGTGCTGATAGGCTCCACGCCAGAGGGCGCGAGAGACTTCGTGGTGCCCTCGCGGATGAACCCGGGGCAGTTCTACGCCCTGCCGCAGTCGCCTCAGACACTGAAGCAACTGCTGATGGTGGCCGGTTTCGACCGCTACTTCCAGATAGCCAAATGCTTCCGCGACGAGGACCTCAGGGCCGACCGCCAGCCGGAGTTCACACAGGTGGACTGCGAGATGTCGTTTGTCGACCAGGACGACGTGATCGACCTCTTCGAGGAGATGTGCCGGATGCTCTTCCGCGAGATCAGGGGCGTGGAGCTGCCGAAGCTGCAGCAGATGACGTGGAGCGAGGCCATGCGCCGCTTCGGCTCCGACAAACCCGACCTGAGGTTCGGCATGGAGTTTGTGGAGCTGATGGACGCGCTGAAGGGCACGGGCGAGTTCGCGGTGTTCAACGAGGCAAGCTACATCGGCGGAATCTGCGCGCCGGGCTGCGCGGGCTACAGCCGCAAGCAGCTGGGCGAGCTGACCGACTTTGTGAAGCGTCCGCAGATAGGGGCCAAGGGCCTCGTCTACATTAAATATAACGCCGACGGCACCGTGAAGAGCTCCATCGACAAGTTCTACACCCATGAGCAGCTGCTCAAGGTGAAGGAGCTGATGGGGGCCAACGACGGCGACCTGGTGCTGATACTCTCGGGCGACAACGCCAACAAGACGCGCGTGCAGCTGTGCTCGCTGCGCTTGGAGATGGGCAACCGATTGGGGCTGAGAGACAAAAACGTGTTCAAATGCTTGTGGATCATCGACTTCCCGCTCTTTGAGTGGAGCGACGAGGAGCAGCGCCTGATGGCCACCCACCATCCGTTCACGATGCCCAATCCCGACGACATACCACTATTGGACGAGCACCCGGAGCAGGTGAGGGCCAAAGCCTACGACTTCGTGTGCAACGGCATAGAGGTGGGCGGCGGCTCGCTGCGCATCCACGACACCCAGTTGCAGGAGAAGATGTTTGAGGTGCTCGGCTTCACCCGCGAGAGGGCAGAGGCGCAGTTCGGCTTCCTGATGAACGCCTTCAAGTATGGCGCCCCGCCCCACGCCGGGCTTGCTTTCGGGCTGGACCGCTTCGTGAGCATTCTGGCAGGGCTCGACAGCATCCGCGACTGCATCGCCTTCCCGAAGAACAACAGCGGGCGCGACGTGATGCTCGACGCGCCGGGTGAGTTGGAGCCAAAACAGTTGGAAGAATTACACTTGAAAGTTGATTTAGGTCAAAAAAACGGCTGAAATGTGCAAAAGTGGCTCTGTAACAGCCACTTTATGCATTTATGACGAATAAAATGTGTAACTTTGCAGCGTAAAAGATAACAGATTGTAATAACAGGAAAATTATTTACTAAAATTATGGTAGAGAAGAAAACAACAAAGGCTGCCGCTACAAAGAAGACAGCCACAGTGAAGAAAGCCGCCGCTAAGACTGCTGCCAAGAAAAAGGTTGAAATAGCTCTGAACGCTGAGAACGTGGGCTTCAAGGCTGGTGATGTCTACAATGCGCTCGCCGCCGCTGGCAACGCCCTCACCGTCGACGAGATTGCCGCCAAGGCCGGCATCAACGTGGCTGAGGCTTATCTTGGCATCGGTTGGCTCTTCAAGGAGGGCAAGGTGCGTGATGAGGACAACAAGATTGTTCTTGCATAACGTGAAAGATTAAAGCACAATATTGGGGCGCGGAGCTTAGACCATCTAATGCTTCGCGCCCTTTTGGATTTTATGGAGAAGAAACTGGTCGCCATACTGAGCGAGGCTGGCCCCCGGGGGCTTGCCTTGAGGAAGATTGTCAAGCATGTTTTCAACGAGGAGAACAGCTTGTTCAGCCCCGTCGACATCGGCGAAGTGGAGCGCAAGGTGGCCGGCTGCCTCCGTCGCCACAGCGGCAAGAGTGGCGACATGTTCGTCAGGCCCGTCCGCGGACGGTACGCCCTCAACCGGGGCAACAAGCGGGTGAGGGCGATACTCTCGGAGCTTGCCAACAGGGACGAGGCCCCGCGCCAGACTGCGGCAACCGACCCCAGTTGGCCGCAACTGGATTTGTTTTAGGGAAGACGCGGGCTGGTTCGTATTTATTATAAAGGAAACAAATCAGTAGGGCAATGCGACATATTTGTAGCGTTTGGGCGTCAATTTGTAGGGTCATGATTTATCATGCCCGTTATATGCATTCATTTGGTGTTCCGGGCATGATAAATCATGCCCCTACGGTGGTGGCTTTTGACCTTTGACATTTGAGTAAATAACAACATATAAACTATAAAAACCTGAATAGACATGAGCAGATACCTTTTAGGATTCGATGTGGGGAGCTCGTCGGTGAAAGCTTCCTTAGTTGACATTGAGACTGGCGTTGTGGCCGCCGACGCCCATTTCCCCGAGACCGAGGCGCCGATAATAGCCGTGAAAGCGGGATGGGCCGAGCAAGAGCCGCAGATGTGGTGGGACAACGCCAAGCGGGCGCTCAGCACAATCATGGCCGCCACCAATGCCACCGGCGACGACATCGCCGCCGTGGGCATCTCCTACCAGATGCACGGCCTCGTCTGCGTCGACAAGCAACTGAGCGTGCTGCGCCCGAGCATTATCTGGTGCGACTCGCGCGCTGTGCCCTTCGGCGACAAGGCTTTCGAGGCGTTGGGCGAGAAGCGGTGCCTGGAGCACCTGCTCAACTCTCCGGGCAACTTCACCGCCGCCAAGCTGGCATGGGTGAAGGAGAACGAGCCCGAGCTGTGCGACAAGATATACAAGATAATGCTTCCGGGCGACTACATAGCCATGAAGCTGTCGGGCGAGACCACCACCACCATCAGCGGCCTTTCGGAGGGCATGATGTGGGACTTCAAGGAGAAGCGTCCGGCGAAGTTCCTGATGGACTACTACGGGTTTGATGAGAGCGTCCTGTCCACCATCGTGCCCACGTTCTCGGTGCAGTGCCGCGTCAGCAAGGAGGCTGCCATAGAGACGGGGCTGAAGGAGGGCACACCCATCAGCTACCGTGCCGGCGACCAGCCCAACAACGCCCTGTCGCTCAATGTGTTCAACCCCGGCGAGATAGCCAGCACCGCCGGCACCAGCGGCGTCGTCTACGGCGTGCTCGGTGAGGTGGGCTACGACCCGCAGAGCCGCGTCAACACTTTCGCCCACGTCAACTACACGCCCGATGTCGACCGCCTCGGCGTGCTGCTCTGCATCAATGGCACCGGCATACTCAACGCGTGGATGCACCGCAACGTGGCGCCCGACGTGAGCTATCCGGGCATGAACGACCTCGCCGCCACCGTGCCAATAGGCTCCGACGGCGTCAGCGTGATCCCGTTTGGCAACGGCGCCGAGCGCGTGCTCTGCAACAAGGAGACCAACTGCTCAATCCATGGCGTCAACTTCAACAAGCACAACCGCGCCCACCTGCTGCGGGCGGCTCAGGAGGGCATCGTGTTCAGCTTCTGCTATGGCATGGAGATAATGGAGCGCATGGGCATGAACATCAGCAAGATACACGCCGGCAAGGCCAACATGTTCCTAAGCGAGATATTCCGCGACACGCTGGCAAGCGTCAGCGGAGCCACGATAGAGCTCTACGACACCGACGGCGCGGCGGGCGCCGCCAAGGGAGCGGGCATCGGCTGCGGCATCTACAAAGACCACGACGAGGCCTTTGCCACGCTGAAGAAGCTGGCAGTTATAGAGCCCGACGAGAGCCACCGCGGAGCCTACCTCGACGCCTACGCCAACTGGAAAGCGTTGCTGGCAAAGACCATCGGCTGAAATACCTACTGTTATACCATTTAGGGCAACTTGAGCTATCTCAGGTTGCCTTTTCTTTAATCTGGATTATTCATAGAGTTTGAACGTTATGTACATCAATTGCAGGTAAAACTATCACGGACTATGAATAATGCAAGTTAATGCGCATCCGCAAACGTCAAAACAATTTCGTAGGGGCATGATTTATCATGCCCGCAAAGATGTTAATAGACGATGATGTATCAAAAAGCCTTTAACGTGTATCATCTGTAGAGTGCAGCCTTGATTTCATCCACTTGCAGGGGCCGTGTAGGTAGGGTTAGGGCCGGCCCTTATTAATGTTCGACCTATTTAAAAAGCGGTAATGACATTGTTTTAGGGCCGGCCCTAACCCTACCTACACGGCCCCTGCAAGTGGAGATTACTGAATTAATACATTTTCAGGCGGATAAGATTTATAGTGCCACACAATATTTGAATTTTGATACACCCTCCTACATTTTGATAATTGGGATATTTATATTTTTATTATTGAATTGGAAAATCAAGCAAAAAAGCCTTGTTTTGATAAAAATGTATTACCTTTGCGAAAAAATTATAAAGGTATGGTAAAGTCGCATAATCATCTTGTCATAATGGCGGGTGGAGTGGGGAGCCGCTTCTGGCCCATGAGCACCAAGGAGAAGCCAAAGCAGTTTATCGACGTGCTCGGAGTGGGGCGCACACTGATACAGCTCACGCTCGACCGCTTCCAAGGCATCATACCCAATGAGAACGTATGGGTGGTGACCAACGCCGCATACGCCGACGTGGTGAAGCGGCAACTGCCCGAGATGGACGAGAGCCATATACTGAAAGAGCCTTGCCGCCGCAACACCGCCCCGTGCATTGCCTACGTTAGTTGGCGAATAAGGACAGTGGACAAGGACGCCAACATCGTGATAAGCCCCGCCGACCACTTCGTCACCGACACGCAGGAGTTCAAGCGAGTGGTGAAGATGTGCCTCGACTTCACATCGGAGTCAGACGGCATTGTAACGCTCGGCATGAAAGCCACACGCCCCGAGACGGGCTACGGCTACATACAGGCCGACCTCTCAGCCGCCTCGGCGCGAAACAAGGAAATCTACCGCGTGGACAGCTTCCACGAGAAGCCCGACCTGCAGAAGGCACAGCAATACTTCAGCCAGCCCGACTACTTCTGGAATGCCGGCATATTCATCTGGAGCCTGCACACCATCATCAACGCTTTCAGAATCTACGAGCCGCAGCTTGCCAAGAACTTCGAGAGCCTGACGCCCTATTATGGCACCTCCGAGGAACAGGCTAAGATCGACGCGATATACCCCGAGTGCGAGAACATCAGCGTCGACTACGCCATCATGGAGCGGGCCGAGGACATCTTCGTATGCCCAGCCGACTTCGGGTGGAGCGACCTTGGCACGTGGAGTTCGCTGCTGTTACAGTCGAAGCGCGACATCTATGGCAACGCCATCATCGGCCATGATGTCGACGTCTACGACACCCACAACTGCATAATCCACCTGCTCGATGAGAAGAAAGTGGTGGTGCAAGGCCTCGACGGCTACATCGTGGCGGAGCAAGACGGCACGCTGCTGATATGCAAACTGCAAGAGGAGCAGCGCATAAAGCAGTTCTCGGGTGAGAAATGAC
Organism: uncultured Prevotella sp.; assembly: GCA_964602785.1. Taxonomy (GTDB): domain Bacteria; phylum Bacteroidota; class Bacteroidia; order Bacteroidales; family Bacteroidaceae; genus Prevotella. The sequence goes on along the minus strand of CAZRSL010000024.1, from coordinate 6,807 downwards.
AACGTTTTTTCAATCAATAGCTAACTAATTATGAGCAGAAAAGTGGCACTCATCACAGGTGTAACCGGTCAGGACGGTTCCTACCTATCAGAGTTTCTTTTGTCAAAAGGCTACGACGTGCATGGCATCATCCGCCGCTCGTCGGTCGACTTCCGCCAGCGCATAGCCCATTTGGAGGGTCATCCGCACTTTCATCTGCACTATGGCGACCTCGGCGACTCGATGAGCATCCTCGGCGTCATCGGCAGGGTGCGGCCCACGGAGATATACAATCTGGCTGCACAAAGCCACGTGCAGGTCAGCTTCGACTCCCCTGAGTATACGGCCAACGTCGACGCGGTCGGCGTGTTGCGCATTCTGGAGTCGGTGAGGCAGCTGGGGCTGTCAGACTCCTGCCGCATCTACCAGGCCTCAACCTCAGAGCTTTACGGCAAGGTGGAGGAAGTGCCGCAAAACGAGAACACGCCCTTCCACCCCTACAGCCCCTACGCTGTGGCCAAGCTCTACGGCTTCTGGATAGTGAAGGAGTATCGCGACGCCTACAACATGTTCGCCTGCAACGGCATATTGTTCAACCACGAGAGTGAGCGGCGTGGCGAGACTTTCGTAACGCGCAAGATAACCCTTGCCGCTGCCCGCATCAAGCAAGGCAAGCAAGACAAGCTCTATCTGGGCAATCTGAGCAGCCTGCGCGACTGGGGCTATGCCAAGGACTACGTGGAGTGCATGTGGCTGATACTGCAAAACGACAAGCCCGAGGACTTCGTCATCGCCACCGGCAAGCAGCACACGGTGAGGGAGTTTGCCACCGCCGCGTTCGCCCATGTCGGCATCAACTTGAGATGGGAGGGCGAGGGCATCGACGAGAAAGGCATCGACACCGAGTCGGGCAAGGTCATCGTGGAGGTAAGCCCCGACTTCTTCCGCCCCACCGATGTCGTCAACCTCTGGGGCGACCCCACCAAGGCCAAGGCCAAGCTGGGTTGGAACCCAACGCGCACCTCGTTTGAGGAGCTTGTCAACCTGATGGTGGACAACGACATGAAGCAGGTGGCCGCCGACGATGCCGCCGCACGCGTCAGGGTCAATCTGGAGGAGTATTTGGAAAAGGGTATAGTGAAGTGAATCATGCTCAGCAAGGACTCTAAAATATATGTGGCCGGCCATCATGGACTTGTGGGCTCGGCTATATGGAACAATCTGAAAAGCCGCGGCTACAACAATCTTGTGGGCAGAACCCACAAGGAGCTCGACTTGACCGACCAGCTTGCCGTGAAGCGCTTCTTCGACCAGGAGCAACCCGACGCTGTGGTGCTGGCGGCGGCGTTCGTCGGCGGCATCATGGCCAACTCTCTCTACAGGGCTGACTTCATCATGCAGAACCTGAAGATGCAGTGCAACGTGATCGACCAGGCATTCAAGCACAAGGTGAAGAAGCTGCTCTTTCTCGGCTCCACGTGCATCTACCCAAAGAATGCACCGCAGCCAATGCGCGAGGACGCGCTGCTGACCTCGCCGCTGGAATACACCAACGAGGAGTATGCCATCGCGAAGATAGCCGGACTGAAGATGTGCGAGAGCTACAACCTGCAGTATGGCACCAACTACATCGCCGTGATGCCAACAAATCTGTATGGGCCCAACGACAACTTCCATCTGGAAAACAGCCACGTGCTGCCCGCCATGATGCGCAAAATCTATCTTGCACGACTCATCAACGAGGGCAACTGGGATGCAATACGCACCGACATGGACAAACGCCCCGTCAACCCCTCGGCCAAGTTGCAGGAAATTGTTGGCGAGGGCAACGTGGACGGAAGCAGCGACAAGGGTCGCATACTGCAAACGCTCAGCTTCTACGGCATCGAGAACAACAAGGTTACGCTGTGGGGCGACGGCTCGCCACTGCGCGAATTTCTGTGGAGCGAGGACATGGCCGACGCCAGCGTCCACATTCTGCTCAATGTCGATTTCAAGGATGTGATAGGCATAGAGAAGTACTCCAGCGTGTTCTATGGCGTGAAGACCGACGGCGAGGTTAACCGCAACAACTCTGAGGGTCGTGGCGGCGCGATACCGTCGCTTGGCGAGATACGCAATTGCCACATCAACGTGGGCACTGGCAAAGAGCTGACCATCAAGGCTCTTGCCAATCTCGTGGTCGATGCCGTCGGTTTCACGGGCGAGATAGCATGGGACGCCACAAAGCCAAATGGCACTCCCCGCAAGTTGATAGACGTCAGCAAGCTCCACAACCTTGGCTGGCACCACAAGGTGGAGATAGAGGACGGTGTCAAGATGCTCTACAACTGGTATCGCGACAGCCTAAAATGAAAACAGCAAATCCGCTCTTCTGATGATGGGAAGGGCGGATTTGCTGTTTAAGAGCGTGTATGTTACAGTGCTTGACCAATCAAGTCTTTCTGCCTTTCTGTCAAGCTGGTAGGCAGCTGCACGTTGTAGGTTATAATCAAGTCGCCGTAGGTGCCATCGCCGCGGTCGTAGCCTTTGCCACGCAAACGCACCTTGGTGCCTTGCTGGGTGCAGGGTTTCACCTTCAACTTGATTTTGCTGCCCGACGAGAGTTGGATTATTATCTCACCGCCAAGCAAAGCCGTCTTCAAGTCGATGTTCACCTTGGCCTCCATCACACCGCTGCGGCTGCGGCTTGAGCCAAAGCCACCAGTGCTGAAACGGGAGCTTCGCCCTCCTCCGCCGCTTCCGAACAAGTCCTGGAAGAAGCTGGAGAAGCCACCTCCATCGCCAAAGCTGGAGAAGTCGAAGCCCTCAAACGGCGGGCCGGAAGAGCCTGAACTCCAATGGAATCCCCCTTGGCCACCGCCTCCACCAGCATTCTCAAACTGCTCAGCCTCGTGCCAGTGCTCACCATATTGGTCGTACTTGCGACGCTTCTCTGGGTCGGAAATCACGTCGTAAGCCTCGTTGAGAGCCTGAAACTTGGCCTTTGCCTTCGGGTCGTTTGGGTGCAAGTCGGGGTGGAACTGCTTTGCGCGCTTGCGGTAGGCGGCGCGCACCTCGTCTTGTGGTATGTCCTTGCTGACGCCGAGGATTTTATAATAGTCAATAAATGCCATAATTCTAAACCTCCTTTATCTTCTTTTTTTAAAAGATGCAAACAAATAATGTGCCAACTAACATTCTTTTAGAAAAGAGACGCCATTATTTTTGCCTGTGTCTCATTTTTAGCTTACCTTTGCCGCAAAATAAACTATCGATGAAAAAAATCTGTTATCTGATAATGGCATTATCACTGGGAGTTTCTTCCGCCTTTGCTCAATCCGCACACTTGACCATAATAGAGTCGAGCGACGTTCACGGCCGTTTCTTCCCCTACGACGACATCAAGCGTGCGCCCATCCGTGGCTCGCTTGCAAGGCTCAGCACCTATCTACGCCAACTGCGAAGCGCCAACAGGAATGTGGTGCTGCTTGACAATGGCGACATCTTGCAAGGCCAACCATCGTGCTATTACTACAATTACATTGCCCGCGACAGCCAAAACATTGCCGCCAAGGTGGTGAACTATCTTGGCTACGACGCAGAGGCTATGGGCAACCACGACGTGGAGACGGGCCACGACGTGTATGACAAATGGGCCAAGGAGCTGAAGTGCCCGCTGCTTGGCGCCAACATCATCGATGTGAAAACTGGCGAGCCATATCTGCCACCTTACACCATCATCAAACGTGGCGGAGTCAGGATAGCGGTGATTGGCATGCTAACACCAGCCATTCCCAGTTGGCTCAGCGAGGACTTGTGGAGCGGACTGAGGTTTGAGAACCTTGAGCAATCGGCTGCCAAGTGGGTGAAGACAGTCAGGGAGAAAGAGCACCCCGACCTCGTGGTGGGTCTTTTCCATTCCGGTCGTGAGGGCGGCATAAAGACCGCCGACTACGTGGAGGACGCTTCTATCGATGTGGCCCGCCGTGTGCCAGGCTTCGACATCATCCTCTTTGGCCACGACCACACTCCATATCAAGCGGAGATAACCAACAGCGAGGGTGGCAAGGTGGTCTGCCTCGACCCATCTTGCTTTGCCGCCAAGGTGGCGCAAGCCGACGTTTACCTGACCAAGAGCGGAAAGCGGTGGAAAGTGGACAGCATTCGTGGCCAACTGGTAGACTTGTCTCAGTTCGACATCGACCAAGAGTATATGACCCACTTCAGCAACGACATCAAGGCCGTCCACTCTTTCATCGACCGTGAGATTGGCGTGTTCGCCTCGCCAGTCAATTCTGAGGATTGCTTCTTTGGCTCTGCGGCTTTCACCGACCTTGTCCACAACTTGCAACTGCAAATCACCGGCGCCGACATATCTTTCAACGCGCCACTAAGCCGCGACGCACGCATTGCCGCAGGCCCTGTCAGGGTGAGCGACATGTTCGACCTCTACAAGTATGAGAACCAAATCTACGTGCTGCTGATGACTGGCGACGAGATTCGCAAGCATCTGGAAATGAGCTACGACCTCTGGGGCAACACCATGACATCGCCAGACGACCATCTCTTCCACCTGTCCAGCAATTCGTTCAACGACCAGCAGAGGGCTGGCTTTGCCAATCCATATTTCAATTTCGACTCAGCTGCTGGCATAAATTATATTGTTGACGTTACGAAGCCCGACGGGCAAAAGGTGAAGATACTGAGCATGGCCGACGGAAAGCCATTCGACCCCGCCAAAACCTACCGAGTGGCCATGAACAGCTACCGTGGCAATGGCGGCGGCGAATTGCTCACACGTGGCGCCGGCCTCAGCAAGGACGAGATAGCCAAGCGCATAGTCTACAAGAGCAAGCTCGACCAACGCTACTATCTTATGAAGGAGATAGAGAAAATGGGCACTGTGTCGCCCAAGGCAAACAACAACTGGAGGTTTGTGCCTGACTCCATCGTGCTGCCTGCCGCAAAACGCGACCGCGAACTGTTGTTTGGCAAGAAATAAAATGAATCGCAATCATCCAAACAAGCGGCAAATTCTCTGTAGGGGCATGATTTATCATGCCCGTCAGAGGCGGCAATTGCACATAGCGGGCATGATGAATCATTCCCCTACGTTCGGGTGATTGCGGATACACATAACAATTATTAGTGAAATCAGCATGAAAACATATTTCTTCATCTTCTGCAAAACTGACCTGCTGCTTGAGAAGACAGCCGACGGCTACTCCATTCCCCTCACCGAGGAGTGTCCGATAGCCTTGAAACCGTGGCAACACCTCCACAACATAACCCCCACCGACGATGGCACATCGGTGAAGACAGTTCTGCTGTCAGACCCCAAGCAAGTCGACGGCTCGGGGTTGGAGTTCTGCCCTCTGCGGGAGTCGTTCTATAAGTTGCCGGCAGAGTTGTATCTGAAAGCCGGCAAGTGTCAGGAAATTCTCTATTGGGACGAGAACACAAAGTTTTGTGGCGTTTGCGGTGCGCCAATGAAGATGCACACCGACATATCCAAGCGATGCACCCAATGCGGCAAGGAAGTGTGGCCCCAGCTTGCCACCGCAATCATAGTGCTCATCCATCGTGGCGACGAGGTGCTGCTGGTGCATGCCCGCAACTTCCGCGGCGACTTCTATGGGCTTGTGGCTGGCTTTGTCGAGACTGGCGAGACGCTGGAGGAGGCCGTCCACCGCGAGGTGATGGAGGAGACCCACGTCAAGATAACCAATCTGCGCTACTTCGGCAGTCAGCCATGGCCCTATCCGTGTGGGCTGATGGTGGGCTTCAACGCCGACTATGTGAGTGGGGAAATCAGTTTGCAGCGCGAGGAGCTTTCGGCGGGCAGTTGGTTCACCAAAGACAACCTGCCCCACATACCGGAGAAGCTGTCGATAGCTCGTATGCTGCTCGACAATTGGCTCAGTGGCAAGTAATCGACTGATGAAGAAGAAGTTTACAATTGAGGTGCCGTCGGGTCTCAGTGGGCTGCTGCTTCACGCCTGCTGCGCACCATGCTCCACCGCAATCCTCGAGTGGCTTGTGCAGCACGGCATCCGCCCTGTCGTCTACTACTACAACCCCAACATTGTGCCCCTTTCTGAGTATAATATAAGGAAAGAGGAAAGCAAGCGGCAGGCCGAAATGCTTGGGCTGAGGTGGATTGACGACGACAACTACGACCACTCACAGTGGTTGGAGTGGGTAAAAGGTTTGGAAAGTGAGCCGGAGCGTGGCCGTCGTTGTTTGATGTGCTTCCAATATCGCTTGCTTTCTGCGGCTCGGAAAGCAAAAGAACTGGGGTTGAGCCACTTTGCCACAACCCTCGCCTCGTCGCGGTGGAAGAGTTTGGAGCAGGTGTCAATGGCTGGCAAGTGGGCGGCGGAGCGAGTCGGAGGCGTGCAGTTTTGGGACCAGAACTGGCGCAAGGGTGGATTGCAAGACCGCCGCAATCAATTGATCAAGCAGTTCGGCTTCTACAATCAGCAATATTGCGGGTGCGAGTTCAGCTTTAGAAACAAATAGCAACTTTCTAATTGTGAGCTGATTGCCAATGATATGTTAAATGGTATCACTCGTAAAAACCGCCGCCATCTTTTTCTAACTACCTAATGATTGTTTTCTGCTTAGAAAAAGATCTTTTTCTATAGGATTACGACATCAAAAGAGGCACTTTCGCCCCTCCATACCATTGCTTTATACTCGCAAAACAACTGGTTTCGCCTCCATAACCATACTCTTTTGGAGTCGATGTGCATCCCCTTCATTATTAATCCCATATCGGTCGTTAGAAGCAGATGATGCCGGAGGCATCACCGCTCGATAACCGTGGATGCCTGCACCCACGGA
>CAZRSL010000023.1:0-37760 GCA_964602785.1 uncultured Prevotella sp. | reverse complement strand
TGATGTCTCCGACATCATTTTTTAGAAAGACGCTTCCTAATGACCGATTTGGGTTTAACGTTCCACGATTGCAAAATCACTGGGTAACCATTACTGACGAAGCTCCGTTGGGCCATAATTGAAGAAAAAAAACGGATATTGAGAGCTGTTCTCGGCAATATACCCGAGCCGAGACCGTTTATAATTATGTATGAGAAAGATTCTGATTCTATTGGCATTGGCCTTGCCGCTGCTTGCCCACGCCCGCAAGGAGCCCGGCACCACAACCATCTATCCGCGCATCGGCCTCAACTGGTCGAAGTTCACTGGCGACGCTGTCTACATCGACGTGCATAACAACCGTGCCGACGCCAAGTTCAAACTCGGCTTCACCGGAGGCGTTGAGGCGCAGCATCAGTTCAACAACGTGATAGCTGCAAGCATCGGTGTCCTCTACAGCCGGCAGGGCACCAAGTTCGACAAAATATCCGGCACGGAGGGCTTCGAGATAAACACCGACAACATCCTGGTGCCCATCCTCTTTGTGGCCACCTCACGCATAGGCCTCGACTTCAAGATGGGGTTGCAGCCCGAGTTTATGGTGCACAGCGATTTCAACGACATGATGCACAAGGTGAACCTCTCGTTCCCCATCGGAGTGGCCTACGAGTGGCACAAGGTGGCCATCGACGTGCGCTACAACATCGGCCTGACAAAAGTCTACAAATACACCGACAGCTACGACAAGTCGCACGGCGGCACTCTGATGATCACCCTCGGCTACGCCTTCGACCTGTAGGCGTGGCCTTTTCCTGTGGGAACTCTTTTGCATCCATCGGTATGTATAACTTGCTAAAAGTTACCAAAAATGATGGATTTAGCAGATTATATATTATCAAATTTAGCTCTTGCAAGCTAAAATACGCCGTTGATGCCAGCAGCATAATCGATATGTAAATGAGGGCTATCGCAACTTTTAGCAAATAGTACTCCTCCACTGAGTTGGGTCTATTGTGTTGCCACAATTCTACCTGAGTGTTATGAGAAGGTTTGGTTCTATGATGGTGCGGCGGCAGACGTTTGGTTAAACAAAAAATGGTTAGATTTCAAAAAAACTCTACAAAAGTCTGCTTCTTCCAATTTTTATTCTTAAATTTGCAATCGCTAACCGTATTCTAAACCATCACGATGCCTTTTGTGGCAATGCAGAGGCTTCGTTGAGGGAGGATGAGGGAAGCGAAAATATATGGAATAGGCGTTTACTACGCTTTGTTCTTGACGCATAGAAATCTGGCTAATTTCCAACTGTAGTCAAGGACGATGCAACGGTAGATGTCCATGGGTATGATATAGCTATGCTTCGGCAGCACATTTATTTATTGTGCGCCAAGCATCTTGTTCATACTGGCGTGGGCCTCTGTGTTGCTCGTTCAACTACAGTGGGCCAAAGCCAGAGCCTCTATGCGTGGGACGAACAACGAGTACAGTTTCCCACGCTTTTTTCGTATATGTACTAACCATTCAAAACTATGAACATCCGCAAAGGGGACTGACGGAGATAAAGGAATCGAAGCCGATGGACTATGAACACAGGCTGAAGTCCAAAAGACTATGAGTGACAATATTATTAAATCTAACATGTTGAGTGTGGGCACCATGCTCCGTGGCATCTACCGCATCGACAGCTACCTTTCTTCGGGAGGCTTTGGCAACACGTATGTGGCCACAAACATAGAATTTGAAGAGAGGGTAGCCATCAAGGAGTTCTTCATGCGCGGCATTTCAGAGCGCGACGACAACAATACGACTGTCAGCGTGAGCAACGCTGAGAATGAGGCTACTTTTGCCCAACAGCGCGAGAAATTCAAGAAGGAGGCCCGCCGGCTCCGCAAGCTGAAGAACGACCACATAGTGCGCGTCCACGATTTGTTTGAGGAGAACGGCACGGCTTACTACGTGATGGATTTGATAGATGGCGAAAGCCTGTCGGAGCGGCTGAAACGCACTGGCACTCCTTTGACCGAGGCTGAGGTTCTGAAAGTTCTCGACCAAGTGCTTGACGCACTCGCCACGGTACACAAGGAGGGAGTTTGGCATCTTGACTTGAAGCCTGCCAACATCATGGTCGACAGGCAAGGCGTGGTGAAGCTCATCGACTTCGGTGCGAGCAAGCAGCAGAGCGCATTGGGCGGAGCCACAACTTCCTCGGCCATCAGCTACACCAATGGCTATGCCCCACGAGAGCAGATGGAGCAGAACCTCGACAAGTTTGGCCCCTGGACTGACTTCTATGCCCTTGGCGCAACAATGTACACATTGCTCACCAACAGGAGGCCGCCATTGCCGTCTGACATCGATGATGATGAGACTGAGGACAAGCGTCAGCGACTTCCCATGCCACAAAATGTGAGTGAAAAGACAAAGAAACTTGTGATTTGGCTAATGGCAACAAACTGGCGCAAAAGGCCACGAAGCGTTGAGGCTATCAGGCGTTTTCTTGCCAATGATGCAGGGGAAGAAACCGTTATTAATGCAGATAAGGAAGCTTATACCGTACAGGCAGATGATGAAACTTTAGTGGCAGACAATAATGAAAAGCATGATTTTCACGATGACAACGGCACTACCAATGTTGTACACGAAACATCAAATGAGCCTATAAAGAAAGATCGATCCAGTAATTATAGAATTGTTTTAGTATCAGCTCTTGCAGTTATTGTGTTCATTGTTTTATATATGACTGGTGGACGAACATCACAAGTTACATATAATAATCAACAGGCTGTAGCTCAAGATTCAGATACGATAGCTGCTGGTTATGTCAAGCAGTTTAAGTGTAGAGTTGTTCGTGGCGAATGCACATATACTGGTTATATAAATGAAGATGGAGTCCCAAATGGCGATGGAGAAGCATGGTTTACTAATGGACGCTACTACAAGGGCTATTTTGCCAATGGTATGATGGTGGATAATGATGCCTTCTATCGCTTCGAGAACGGCGATACCTTCCGAGGTTCGTTCGTAAACGACCACTTTTCCAATGGCCGGTATACCATAAAGCGGGATCAAATTTACTTTGTTGGTTCCTTTGACAGCAAAGGCCAACCCAAGAAAGGCACCTGGTATGACAAGAATGGAAAAAAGATGCAGAATGTGTAAAGTTAATAATAATGACAAAACGTATAATAATAGCAATTCTAATTATTTTGGCGATTCCTCTGTTTGTAAACTTTGGCGTTGCTGTTCATAGATTATGGAATTATCCTGTTGCCAGCGGTGTGTGGGTTGAGTTTTGGGCTTCCTATCTCGGTGCGGTTATTGCGACTGCAACATCCTTTTGTGTTCTTTGGTTAAGTTTTAGAGAGGAGCGTAAAAAGGAGGAATGGAAAAAATCAATTGAAAACTACGATAACTTGACAAATGATATTGCCGATATAATGTCTAAGGTAGATGTTACAGAAATAACTCAAGGAATTCTGTCACGCAAACATCTCAATGTTGTTGTTGAGTTGAATAGGTTACAATTACTATACCATACTTATCTGCAATTGGATCATTATCTATACTTCAAATATTATAAATCAGGAAATGCTAAAATGCAAAGATTCGCATCTTCTTATATGGGTGTCATAAAGGAAGCGATTGAATGCATAAATGAACTGTCAAAATTTTTATTCCCTATAACTTCGGAAACTGTTGAGCCAGCCTATGATGATTTTGTCGTTATAGAAACAAATGTTCAAGCTAAAGTAAGCATTCTGCAGCAACGTTACGGCTCAGAAGTAGAGCCATCAGCAAACGAATGCCTTTCAGAAGCAAAAGAAAAAACAGATAACTACAAATGCGTTATTAATTATAAGAAAGCTTAATTATGAGGAAAACTTGGTTCATCCGACGTTTCGAGTGATACTATGAAATAATAGAAAAATGAAACAACCGTTTATTGTATATTTAAATTACCCCAAATAAGTAACAAATAGCTTTATGAAAAGAATGGTAGTATTTTTAAGGAGAGTAATACTAATTGTGGCTGTTCTTGCTATGCCTTGCAACACCTATGCTCAAGGCTCAATTGTAAAGAGACCAACAAACAAGACAACACATAAAAGTACATCTGCATCAAAGAGGTCAACGGCTAATCGCAAAAGCAATAGCAACATGTTGACTGAGCAGCAACGCATCTTGAACGACCTCGTCGACAATATGGTGTATGTTGAGGGTGGCACGTTCTTCATGGGGGCGACCCCGGAGCAGGGCAGCGATGCACCCTATAATGAGAAGCCAACCCATCTGGTTAGTTTGTCATCGTTCCTTATTAGTAAATATGAGGTAACTCAGCGCGAATGGCGAGCGGTGATGGGCAGCACCCCGTCTCGTTTTAAAGGCGACAACCGTCCTGTGGAAAACGTCAGTTGGTATGACTGTCAAGAGTTCATCTGCAAACTAAACCAGCTGACGGGCATGCAATTTCGTCTCCCCACAGAGGCGGAATGGGAATTTGCGGCCCGTGGTGGCAACTATAGCAAGGGCTTCAAGTATGCTGGCAGCGACGATATCGATGAAGTCGCATGGTATGCGGGTAATAGTGCTCATATCACCCACAATGTCGGCACAAAGCAGCCCAATGAACTTGGCCTCTACGACATGAGCGGCAATGTGTGGGAATGGTGTCAAGACTGGTATGGTGAATATAACTCTTCAGCCCAAACCAATCCCACAGGCTCCTCATCTGGCTCTTACAACGTGTTCCGAGGTGGCAGCTGGGGCGGCGACGCTGGTCGCTGCCGTGTGTCGCGCCGTATCGGCGGCACGCCCGACTTCCGCGACGACTACCTCGGCTTGCGCCTCGCTCATTAGTTCTTCCTTATAGAGACTGAACAAAACTATGATTGTCTGATGAGGCGGCCAAAAAAGAAGAGACCGCCGAAGAGGGCAATCACAGATTTGCGGTAGGGCTAATTAACCTTCCTGTGCAGTGGCCGTGCCCTGTGCCGGCCATAAAATAATGTCCTATCCTTTTTAATCGGTCGAACATTAATGATGGCCGGCACAGGGCACGGCCACTGCACTGGATGATTGAAGGCTAAGGCCGATTTTCTGTTAATGTATATTAAATATAAGCAGATGCGATGAAAATATTGCCCATTCGCTTGTATAAATTCGCAATAACAATTACTTTTGTAAATAAAAAAATAAGGCACAATGAAAAAGCACTATTCCTCTCCGACTTCCGATACCATCGACGCAGACACAGCAAGCATTCTTGCGGGTTCCGACCCGCATGTGTTGGAAGGGGATGGCGACGGTGAGAGCCAAGTGGTTGACCCTGGGGATGAGGATCCGGCTGATGGAGGAAGTGCACTCTCAAAGCAGAATTGGAATTGGGACGACGAGGAATGATGTCTATAAAACAGTAATTTCCAGTAATTTACCAGTAATTACCACAATTGGCCTGATTTGGCTGATTGGCCTGATTTGCCAATTTATTAGCCTGCATTATCCATAGACAATATCCATTTGAAGGAGGGTATATCAAAAATGAGGCCGGAGGCCTCTCCGCAAGGTAACCTCGTCTCATCTTTGCGAATGCAAAGTGAGGCGGGGATTAAAGTGCATCCCTTCCAATCGACCCGTCGTAGGGCCGCCGCTTCTGTCTAAGGTGTTGATAGCCAATAGACAAACAACGGCGACCCTGCACGGGTCGATTGCTTTTCTTATTCTACACCCCCGCTCAGCCCTGCGGGCATGAGTGGGGGTTATCTTGCGGTAAGGGGCCGGAGGCCTCATTTTTGATACTCCCTTTAATGTTCGACCTATTTATTCATAAGCATTTTTTGGAATGCATTGTAAGCCGCCTGTGCAGGGGCCGTGCCTTGTGCCGGCCCTAAAGCGATGTCACAACCTATTAAAAAGTTGTCGAACATTTTTGAGGGCCGGCCCAAGGCACGGCCCCAGCAAATGGAATACTTGTTTATGAATAATGTAGGTTAAAGATAGGAAAGAACATTGTTTTATGGCCGCCACAAGGGCGGCCACTACAAGTGATTTGATTTATATTGATTTGAAATCTATGAATAATGCAGGTTAGAACTTATAGGTAACTTCCACGTCGAGCGTCTGGTAGTTATGCTTGGCGAGGCTGCGGTCGTTGTTGAATGCGTAGGTAGCGCTCAGACCTATGCGCTTGGCGAAGAAGTAGTCGGCGCCAAACTCCCAGTTCTGTATCATGTCGCTGGTTTTGCCCGATGGCTGATACATGTCGTAGCGGGCTTTCACGTGGCATTTCTCCTTGATGACAGGAGCTATGACGAGGGCGTAGACACCCTGCGCCTCGCTGCCAAGGCTTGAGAGGGTGATGTCTTTCGACGTGGCGTCGTTGGTGTTGACCAAGCTCCGTTTGAATGCGTCGCCAGTGGAGTGGACATACTCCGAGCGAATGGTCCAATCGTCGGCCTTATACTCAGCCGAGAAGGCGTAGCGGCGCTGCTGCAGCCGGCGCAGGGTGGTTGTGGTGATGCCCTCCTCCTCCGACGTGCCCTTGCGAGCGTATGAGCCAACCCACCCGAAGGCGCCGAGGCGCATGCCCTTGATGGGCATCACCCAGAAGCCGCCGATGATGTTCTTCTGCGGGTCAACATCGCTGACGTTGATGCCCTGGCCGTTGAACACGCCCACCTGGTAGTGGACAAGGTTGCGCCCCGAGGCGTTTTTCAGGAAGTCGCCCTGCAGTTGCAGACCGATGTCGCGGCCATTAGAGCTGTGGCCACCGGCGCGGTCGCTGAAGCCCGCCAGCTTGGTAACGGCTTGGCCATAGGAGTTGAAGCCCTGGTCGATGGGGTTCATCGGGTTCTCGAAGGTGAACGGGTTTTTGAACTGTCCCATCTTCACACGCAGGAAGTCGAAGTGCTGCCACTCCACGAATAGGTCGACCACCTTAGGCGACGAGCCCAGTGTTGAGGTGTTGCCGTTGAACTGTATTTGCGCTTTCCAGTAGAAGTCGTTGAGCACGCGTCCGTCGAGCGAGAAGCGGGCCATGCGCAGTTCGAACCCGTTTTTCTTGTCTCCGTCCTTGGTGATGTTCTGGTAGCGCACCATTCCATAGCCCGAGAGAGTTACGTTCTTGATCCATGGGATGTTGATTTGTGCCATTGCTTCGCCGCCGATGAGGAGAGCTGAAGCGAGGAGTAATGATTTGAGATTGTTCATTAGATTGATTTTTATGTTGACGTTTTGAGTTTATCTTTTCTCGAGCAGCACCACATTCTCCACATGGGGAGTGTGGGGGAACATGTCGACAGGCTGCACCTCAACGACACGGTAGTCGGTGTCGAGCAGCGCCAGGTCGCGGGCTTGGGTGGCCGGGTTGCAGCTGACGTAGACTATGCGACGGGGCGCGGCCTTGATTATGGTGCTGACCACCCCCGGGTGCATGCCGGCTCGTGGCGGGTCGGTTATGATCACGTCGGGTCGCCCTTGCTCACGGATGAAGTCGTCGTTGAGTATGTCCTTCATGTCGCCGGCGAAGAAGCTGGTGTTGCCGATGCCGTTGATTTGGCTGTTTGTCTTGGCGTCCTCTATCGCCTCCGGCACATATTCTATGCCCACCACGCGGCTGGCCCGTGAGGCCACAAAGTTGGCGATGGTGCCAGTGCCCGTGTAGAGGTCGTAGACCAGCGGCTTCGAGTCGAGTCCTTGGAAGGCGAACCGCCGTGCCACGCTGTATAGGTGGTAGGCCTGCTCGGTGTTGGTCTGGTAGAAGCTCTTTGGCCCCACCTTGAACCGCAGCCCTTCCATGGTCTCGTAGATGTGGTCGTTGCCTCTGAACACGTTTATCGTCAGGTCGCCGATGGTGTCGTTGCCTTTCTGGTTGTCCACCCATAGCAGCGACGTGATCTGCGGGAAACTGTCGGCCACAAACTGCATCAAGTCCATTGCTCTCTGCTCGTCGCCGGGTTCGTCGAAGTGGAACTGCACTATCAGCATCCACTCGCCCGTGTTGGAGTTGCGGAATATCAAGTCGCGCAGCAGCCCGTGCTGCCCTCTTATGTCGTATAGGCTGAACTGGTTGCGCTTCACGTAGTCGGCGATGGCATTGCGCACGGTGTTATGGAAGTCGTCCATCAGCCAGCATTGGCTTATCGGATATATCTTGTCGAAAGCTCCGGTGATGTGGAAACCGATGGCACCCTCGCCGAGGCTGGCGTCCTTTGGCAGTGCTTTCAATTCCTCGCTGGTGTACCATCGCTTGCTGGCGCATCCAAACTCCAGCTTGTTGCGGTAGCCGAATATCTGCTCCGAACCCATGATTGGGTCGAACTCGGGCAGATCTATCTTGCCGATGCGTGTCAGTTGGTCAAGAACTTGCTGCTGCTTGGCCTTCAGCTGCTCCTCGTACCGCAAGTTCTGCCATTTGCATCCGCCGCACGTGCCGAAGTGCTTGCACCGCGGCTCAGTGCGCAGGGGGCTAAGCTCGACGAATCTCGCCACGCGGGCCTCGCAATACTTGTGCTTCTTGCGCACCACCTGCAGGTCGGCCACGTCGCCAGGCACGCAGAATGGGACGAACACCACCATGTCGCCGACGTGGGCCACACACTTCCCCTCGGCGGCCACATTTTCTATCAGTACATTCTCAAAAATAGGCAAGCCTTTCTTGGCTTTTGTCATACTTTTCTAATTTTGTGCAAAGTTAGACATTTTTTTGTGTATTTAGTTTGAAGTAACATAAATTTATTCTACCTTTGCACAATAATATTATTTTTGTGCAAAACATACATCAACTATTATGAGTGAAAAGAGAGTTTACACCTTCGGCAATGGAAAGGCGGAAGGAAGGGCGGACATGCGAAATCTGCTCGGCGGCAAGGGTGCCAACTTGGCAGAAATGAACCTTATCGGGGTTCCTGTTCCTCCCGGTTTTACCATTACCACTGAGGTTTGCAGTGAGTACTACGAGAAGGGTAAGGATGATGTTGTAGCTTTGCTTCACGACGACGTGGAAAAGTCGATGAAGCTCATCGAGGACACTATCGGCAAAAAATTCGGCGACCCGCAGAATCCGCTGCTTGTGTCGGTGCGCTCGGGAGCCCGCGCCTCAATGCCCGGCATGATGGACACCATCCTCAACCTTGGCCTAAACGATGAGGTGGTGGAGGGATTGGCCAAGAAGACCAACAATCCCCACTTCGCATGGGACAGCTACCGCCGCTTCGTGCAGATGTACGGCGATGTGGTGCTGGGCATGAAGCCGGTCAACAAGGACGACATCGACCCCTTTGAGGCCATCATCCAGCAGGTGAAGGACCAGCGCGGCATCAAGCTCGACTACGAGCTGAACGTCGACGAGCTGAAGCAGCTCGTCAAGCTCTTCAAGGAGGCCATCAAAAAGCAGACAGGCCAGGATTTCCCCAGCAACCCAGAGGAGCAGTTGTGGGGTGCAATTTGCGCCGTGTTCGACAGCTGGATGAACCAGCGCGCCATCCTCTACCGCAAGCTCAACGGCATACCGGCAGAGTGGGGCACAGCCGTGTCGGTCATGGCCATGGTGTATGGCAACATGGGCGAGACATCGGCCACGGGCGTCTGCTTCAGCCGCGACGCCGCCACCGGTGAAAACATATTCAACGGCGAATGGCTCAAGAACGCCCAAGGTGAGGACGTCGTCTCTGGCGTGCGCACCCCACAGCAGATTACCATCGAAGGCTCGCGCCGCTGGGCCAAGCTGCAAGGCATCGATGAGGAGACCCGCGCAAGCCAGTATCCGTCGCTCGAGGAGGTGATGCCCGATGTCTACAAGCAGCTCAACGAGTTGCAAGACCGCTTGGAGAAACACTACCACGACATGCAGGACATGGAGTTCACAGTACAGGAAGGCAAGCTGTGGTTCTTGCAGACCCGCAATGGCAAGCGCACAGGCACCGCAATGGTGAAGATAGCCATCGACCTGCTCCACGAGGGCGAGATTGATGAGAAGACCGCAATAGAGCGTTGCGAGCCCAACAAGCTCGACGAGCTGCTCCATCCGGTGTTCGACAAGGAGGCACTGACCCACACCAAGACCCTGACCCACGGACTGCCCGCATCGCCAGGCGCAGCCAGCGGCCAGATAGTGTTCTTCGCCGACGATGCCGCCAAGTGGCACGCCGAGGGTCACAAGGTGGTGATGGTGCGCATCGAGACCTCTCCTGAGGACCTCGCTGGAATGTCGGCGGCCGAAGGCATACTCACCGCCCGTGGTGGCATGACATCGCATGCGGCTGTGGTGGCCCGTGGCATGGGCAAGTGCTGCATCAGCGGCGCCGGCAACATCCACGTCGACTACAAGAAGCGCACTGTTGAGATACACGGAAAGGTGCTCCACGAGGGCGACTACATCTCGCTCAACGGCTCAACAGGCCAAGTCTACGAGGGCGAGGTGAAGACCCGTCCGGCCGAGGTGTCGGGCTATTTCGCCGAGCTGATGAATCTGTGCGACAAGTACACCAAGCTCGTCGTTCGCACCAACGCCGACACACCTCACGACGCTGAGGTGGCCCGCAACTTTGGCGCTGTGGGCATCGGCCTCTGCCGCACCGAGCACATGTTCTTCGACAACGAGAAGATCAAGCCAATGCGCGAGATGATTCTCGCCGACACCACCGAGGAGCGTGAGAAGGCTTTGGAGAAGCTCCTGCCGTTGCAGCAGAAGGACTTCTACGGCATTCTGAAGTGCATGGACGGCCATCCTGTCAACATCCGCTTGCTCGACCCGCCTCTCCACGAGTTCGTGCCCCACGACAAGAAGGGCCAGGAGATTATGGCTGAGGAGATGGGCGTCAGCTTGGAGAAGATCCAGCAGCGTGTGGCCAGCCTCGAGGAGCACAACCCGATGCTCGGTCTGCGTGGTTGCCGCCTCGGCATCACATACCCGGAAATCACGAAGATGCAGACGCGTGCCATCCTTGGCGCAGCCATACAGTTGAAGCGCGAGGGCTTCGACCCGCATCCAGAGATCATGGTTCCGCTCGTTGGCATCTACAAGGAGCTGAAGTCGCAGAAAGAAGTCATCACCAAGGCCGCCAAGGAACTCTTCGCCAAGGAAGGCATAGAGATTCCGTTCAAGGTGGGCACGATGATTGAGATTCCGCGCGCAGCCCTCACTGCCGACAAGATTGCCGAGTATGCCGAGTACTTCAGCTTCGGCACCAACGACCTCACACAGATGACATTCGGCTACAGCCGCGACGACATCAACAGTTTCCTGCCAAGCTACCTTAAGAACAAGATTCTGGATGTCGACCCGTTCCAGGTGCTCGACCAGACTGGCGTTGGCCAGCTCATCGAGATGGCCGTGAAGAAGGGCCACGAGACCCGTCCCGACATCAAGTGTGGCATCTGTGGCGAGCACGGCGGCGAGCCTTCGTCGGTGAAGTTCTGTCACAAGGCCGGCCTCGACTACGTCAGCTGCTCTCCGTTCCGCGTGCCTATCGCAAGACTTGCTGCCGCGCAGGCAGCCGTCGAGGAGTAATGTCTACTTCTAATATAATGTAAGTTAGGCGGAAGCATCCTGACGATGATGGGTGTTTCCGCCTAATTGATTTACGTGTAGGCTTATCTTTAGCAATAAAAACAAGACTTAAAAACTAAGAACAGATCATTATGACAAACAACAATACTTTCCCCCTCCATGGCATCATTCCGCCATTGGTGACACCCCTTAGAGACAACGAGACGCTCGACGTTGACAGTCTGGAGCGTCTGATAGAGCACCTGATCAGCGGTGGCGTACACGGGCTCTTCATCCTCGGCACCACCGGCGAGGAGCAGAGCCTCAGCTACGCCATGCGCCACAAAATGATACGTGAGGCGTGCCGCATCAACAACGGCCGGCTGCCCATGATGGTGTGCATCAGCGACACGTCGATAGTGGAGAGCGTGAAGCTGGCGCAAGTGGCCGCCGACTGTGGAGCCACTGGCGTGGTGTCGGCCCCGCCATACTATGCCGCCACCGGACAGCCCGAGTTGGTGCAGTTCTACGACGAACTGGTGCCGCAGCTGCCCCTGCCGCTCTTCCTCTACAACATGCCCAGCCACGTTAAGGTGAACTTCTCGCCCAACGCCGTGGCCGAGATAGCGCGCAACCAGAAGGTGGTGGGCTTCAAGGACTCGTCGGCCAACGCTGTCTACTTCCAAACAGTGATGTACAAGATGCGCGACCGCAAGGACTTCTCCATGTTTGTCGGCCCGGAGGAGATAACGGGCGAGTGTGTGCTGTTGGGTGCCAACGGCGGCATCAACGGTGGCGCCAACATGTTCCCTGAACTCTATGTGGCCATGTACAACGCCGCGAGCACTGGCAACCTGAAAGAGGTGGTGCGCCTGCAGCAGCTCATCATGCAGATCAGCGACACCATCTACACTGTGGGACAGCATGGGTCGAGCTACCTGAAGGGCCTGAAGTGCGCCCTCTCGGTGCTGGGCATCATCGACGACGACTTTGTGGCCTCGCCGTTCTACAAGTTCAACGCCCCCGAACGCCACAAGATAGAACTCGCACTCGACAACCTGCCGATAGAAAACGGCAAACTGAAGTTCTGAGCCTATGAATACCATCGACTTTATAATCTTCATCGTATTCACGCTCGGCGTGGTGCTGTTCGGCTGCTCTTTCTTCAAGAAGGGCACATCGGCCGACGACTTCACCTCGGCGGGCCACTCTCTGCCCGGATGGCTCGTGGGCATGAGCATCTTCGCCACCTACGTCAGCTCTATCAGCTACATCGGCTATCCCAGCCAAGCCTTCGCCGGCAACTGGAATGCCTTTGTCTTCAGCCTGAGCATTCCGATAGCGTCGTTCTTCGCGTCGAAATATTTTGTGCCGTTCTACCGCAACAGCGGCAGTGTGTCGGCCTACGCATTTCTTGAGGACCGCTTCGGCAAGTGGGCCCGCATCTACGCCTCGGCCTGCTACCTGCTGACGCAGATAGCCCGCATGGGTTCCATACTCTATCTGCTCGCCCTGCCCATGAACCAGCTGATGGGGTGGAACGTCCACACCGTGATCATAGCCACCAGTGTGGCCATCATCATCTATTCCATGCTTGGCGGCATCAAGGCCGTGATTTGGACCGACGCCATCCAGGGCTTCATCCTCATCGCCGGTGCCGTGTTCTGTCTTGTGCTGCTGCTCGCCGGAATGCCTGAGGGACCGCAGCAAGCCTTCGACATCGCCATCAACTCGCCCGAGGGCAACAAGTTCTCGCTCGGCTCGTTTGGCGGCGACCTCACCACGAGCACGTTCTGGGTGTGCCTCATCTATGGCATCTTCATCAATCTCCAGAACTATGGCATCGACCAGAACTACGTTCAGCGCTACCACACGGCCAGGTCGATGAAGGCGGCCAAGTTCTCGGCCCTGTTTGGCGGCTACTTGTTCATTCCCGTCTCGGCCCTGTTCTTCCTCATCGGCACCTGCCTCTATTCCTACTATGTGGCCAACCCGGGCTTGCTCGACCCCGCCATCAAGGCCCACCCCGACTATGTGTTCCCGTTCTTCATCGTCCATCAGCTGCCAGTGGGTCTGCGCGGACTGCTCATAGCCTCAATCTTCGCCGCCGGCATGAGCACCGTTGCCACGAGCATCACGAGCAGCTCCACAATCATCCTGACCGACTACGTCAAGCCGTTCACCCACAAGCAGAACGACAAGCGCGACGTGAGGATACTGAAGCTGACAAGCATGGCGGTGGGCGTGCTTGGCATCATAGTGGCCATAGCGATGATTGGCGTGAAGAGCATCATCGACGCATGGTGGACTCTCAGCTCCATCTTCTCTGGCGGCATGCTCGGATTGTTCCTCCTTGGCTACTGCTCGCGCCGCTCCGGCAAGGTGCAAGCCATCGTGGGCACGATATGCGGCGTGCTGGTCATAGCGTGGATTTCGCTTGCCGGACAGCTCAACCTGCCGGGCACCCACCTGCATGGCTACCTCGCCATCGTCCTTGGCACGATGACCATCTTCGTGGTGGGCTTCCTGCTCACGGTGCTTGCGGGCAAGAAGCGCAACTGACACGTGGCGGCCATCGGCTTGATTCATTTGTGCAACAGCGGGAACCAGCTAAAGAGAGTTGGTTCCCGCTGTCGCATTATTGGGTGAATAGGGTGGGGTGGCCATTGCGCGGAACCCGCTGTGCGATGCGAAACAACTGGTTTTGCAATCGTGTCTCAGCTGTTTCACTTTTCTGTCTCAGCTGTTTCACTTTTCTGCATCAGCTGTTTCACTTTTCTGCATCAGCTGATGTGCGATTGCCAAAGGGCCTCTTTCAGGGTCTCAAATAGACTCATTCGTACAATGGCAGAGATTGGCCCTTGTCGCCTGTTTGACCAAAAAACAAGCAGAGGAGACCCGGCTCACCTCAGCCTTGGTCTCCTCTGCCACTATATATGGGTATCAGGATTTCTACTTTATGATGCCTTGCTCCACAAATATCTTCTTCAAGGCCTGCACGCCACGCTCAACTTGCTCCTTAGAGTGGGTGGCCATAAGCGCGAATCGGACGAGAGTGTCCTGTGGTGCGCAGGCCGGTGGAATGACGGGGTTGATGAACACACCCGCGTCGAAAGCCAACTTGGTGACGAGGAACGTCTTGTTGATGTCGCGCACGTAGAGCGGAATGATGGGGCTCTGAGTGTCGCCTATCTCGAAGCCCTCCTCCTGGAACCGCTTGAGCGCGTAGTGGGTAACGTCCCAAAGGTGCTCTATGCGCTCAGGCTCGTTCTGTATGATGTGCAGAGCCTCAAGGGCGGCGGCGGTGGCCGCTGGAGTGTCGCTTGCACTGAATATGTAGGTGCGGCAGTTGTGGCGCAGGAAGTTGATGGTGTCGCTGTCGCTGGCTATGAAGCCGCCGATTGATGCGAGCGACTTGGAGAACGTGCCCATGATGAGGTCGATGTCGTCGGCCAGTCCGAAGTGGTCGCACACGCCGCGACCCTGCTTTCCGAACACGCCGAGGCCGTGGGCCTCGTCGACCATGATGGAACAGTTGTATTTGTGTTTCAGCTCCACAATCTCAGGCAGCTTGGCCAAGTCGCCCTCCATCGAGAACACGCCGTCGACCACTATCAGCTTCACAGCCTCGTGGGGCAGCTTCTTCAGCACGCGCTCCAGGTCGGCCATGTCGTTGTGCTTGTAGTGTAGCTGTGTGGCGAAGCTGAGCCTGCGTCCGTCGACTATGCTGGCATGGTCGCGGTCGTCGCATATAATGTAGTCGCCACGGCCCACCACCACGGCCAGCACGCCCGAGTTGACCGAGAAGCCGGTGGCGAAGCAGAGAGCGTCGTCCTTGTGCTCAAACTCGGCCAGCTCCTTTTCGAGCTGCACGTGGATGTCGAGTGTGCCATTGAGGAAACGGCTTCCGGCGCAGCCAGAGCCGTACTTGTCGAGAGCCTTGTGGGCAGCGGCTATCACCCTGTCGTCGCCGGTGAGGCCTGTGTAGGCGTTTGATCCAAACATCAACACGTTGTGGCCTTCCATCACCACTTCAGGTCCCTGCTTGCTTGTGATTACGCGGAAATAGGGGTAAATCCCCTCTTTCATGTAGCCCTGAGGCACCCGATATTCCTTATATCTTTCTTGTAACTGTCCCATTATTTTGTTAATGTAGTTGCTTCGGAATGCAGAATTTTAATTTGACGGGTGCAAAGTTACAAAAAAAAGTTATAAAACACTTTCAATACTTGATAAATATGATGTTTGGCTTGATTTCTTTGTCAATAATATTGACAAAGAGGGCTGCGATTGGGGTAAAAATCAATCGCAGCCCAGCTTTTTGCATTACTTTTTGGCTTTCACTTCCGCTCCATTGATCACCACATTCTTCACCGTGGTGTTTTCTATGAGGTCGGGGTTGAAGTTGCCGGCCTTGTCCTCAACAGTGAGATTGCTGAAGTTGATGTCGCTGAGGCCATACTGGTCGCTCGGCACTACGTCGAAGAAGTTGTCGCAGTTTACGTCGCAGTTGCTGATGGTAACGTTGTTCACCCGCGAGAGCGGCATGTCGTCGCGCTGCTGCTTGTTGAAGAACTGTGTCCATGGGCGCACCACGATCATGCGCTGCACGTTGCCCTTGATGCCCTCTAAGCGGACGTACTCGTAGTGCTGGGGCGTGTCGGGACGCATCTTGAACCACACGCCACGGTGGGCACTGCCGGTGGTGCAGTTGCGCAGGATGATGTTGCGGTCGTGGAGCGACTCCGAGCCGAGCGTCAGCATTCCGCTCACGGTCTCGTAGTAGCAGTTCTGGATTATCACGTTGTAGACCGCGCCGTTGGTGGAGTCCTTGTCGGCGAAGGTGCCCTTGCCGCCCTTGAGCACGATGGCGTCGTCGTTGACGTTCATCCAGCAGCCACTGACAAGCACGTCGTGGCACTTGTCGATGTCGAGCGCATCGCTGCTCGGTGCCTTGACTGGCCCTGTGGTGGGTGCATAGATGTGGCAGCCGAGGTAGCGCACGTGGTCGCAGTTGTAGATGTGGTTGGTCCAGAAGGGGCTGTTCATTATCTTCACGTCCTGCACCGTTACGTTCTTAGAGTTGGAGATATAGACCAGACGGGGCCTTTGTGCGTCCTTGTTGGTGCACTTGGGGTTCCACTTGCGGCGAATCCAGAACTCCTCCCAGTAGTGGTAGCCGTTGCCGTTGAGCGTGCCCTTGCCGCTGATGGTGAAGCCGTCGACGTGGTCGGCGTTGATCAGTGCTGTGAAGTACTTGCAGGTCTCGCCCTCGATGCGTGTGGTGGCTATCGGGAAGTTGGCTATGCGGTCGGAGCCTTTGATGGTGCCGCCCTCCTGAAGGTGGAGATGGGTGCCGGGCTTGAAGAACAATGCGCCGGAAAGGAAGGTGCCGCGCGGCACCACCACCACTCCGCCGCCATCGCGTGCCGCTTGGTCGATCACGGCCTGTATTTGGCTCGTCTGCAGCACGGTGCTGTCGTTTTTCACACCATAGTCGGTTATGACGTATTGCTTGCCAAGCGTGCTCACGTCAACGCGCGTGGTGTCGCTGAACCACTCGCTGATGGGCGTTCCGTCGGGCCAAAGTTGCGGTTGGGGTTTCTTCTTGGCGTTGGCCGCAAATGGCAAGCCAAGCAGCACAAGGGATAGTAACAGGGTCTTCATGCTATTTTTTTTGGATTTGTTTTTATTGAGTTTATTTGTCTTTGTCGTTGAGGAGGTCGGGGCGTAGCTTGCGGGTGCGCTCCATGGCCTGGTCGAATTCCCACTGGCGTATCTTGGCCTCGTTGCCTGAGAGAAGTATCTCCGGCACACCCCAACCGTTGTATTCGCGCGGACGGGTGTAGATGGGGGCTGAGAGCATGCCGTCTTGGAAGCAGTCGGACAGTGCACTTTGGTCGTCGCTGAGCACGCCTGGCACCAGTCTGACCACCGCATCGGCGATGATGGCTGCGGGCAGCTCGCCGCCCGTCAACACATAGTCGCCCACGCTGATTTCGCGCGTTATCAGATGGTCTCTCACGCGCTGGTCGACACCCTTGTAGTGGCCGGCGAGGATAATTATGTTGTTCAGGAGGCTCAGCTCGTTGGCAGTGGGCTGGTCGAACTGCTTGCCGTCGGGACTGACGAAGATTACCTCGTCGTAGTCGCGCTCGGCTTTCAGGGCTGAGATACAGCGGTCGATGGGCTCTATCTGCATTACCATGCCGGCTTGGCCGCCAAACGGGTAGTCGTCGACGCGCCGCCACTTGTCGAGCGTGTAGTCGCGCAGGTTGTGCAAGTGTATCTCGGCCAAGCCCTTCTTCTCGGCGCGGGCCAGCATGCTCTCGTGGACAAAGCCCTCAAGCATCTCGGGCAGAACGGTTATTATGTCGATTCGCATTCGCTATTTGAATTTGCTGACAAACTCATCCTCGGTGATGATGGGAATGCCAAGAGCCTTGGCCTTTTGGTTTTTGCCCGAGGTGCTTGTTATGTCGTTGTTGATGAGATAGTTGGTGCTCTTTGAGACACTGCCGGTAACCTTGCCCCCTTGTTGCTCAACGTAGGCTTTCAGTTCGTTGCGGTTCTTGAACTGATGCACGTCGCCAGTAACCACAAACGTCAGGCCGGCGCACTTGTTGCCCTGTGCGGCTCGTGACTCTTGGCTGACATTGATTTCTGCCATCAGGTTCTTCAGCATTTCCTGGTTCTTCTTGTCGTGCATCCAAAGCACAAACGAGCGCGACTTCTCTGGGCCAATGCCGTCGATAGCAGCAAACTCCGACGGGTCGGTGGTGGTTTCAGCCTTTTCTATCAAGTCGGCCAGCTGATAGTTCATCAGCAGCCGGTTGCTCACGTCGATGCCAACAAGTGGAATGGAGAGGGCGTAGAGCAAGCGGTGGGCCTCAACGTCGCGGGCCTTCCTTACAGCCGCGAGCATGTTGGCCGCACTCTTGTCGCCAAACCCGTCCATCTGGCGCAGCTCCTCCCGATGGTCGCCTATCTTGTAGATGTCGGCAAACTCGCGCACCCAGCCCAGATTGATAAACTTGGCAATGGTCTGCTCGCTGATGCCGTCGATGTTGAGGCCACCCTTCGATACCAGCCTGACAAACTTCTTGAGCTGTTTGGCCGGACAGTCGGGATTGGTGCAGTGCAGGGTCTGTGTGCCGCTGGCCTCGCTGGTGGTTATCTCGGTGGGATGTTGGCACACGGGGCAATGGTCTGGCACAGTCAGCTCGCCCACTTTCTCGTCCACCTTTATCACCTTTGGTATGATTTTGTTGGCCTTTATCACGCTTATCCTGGTGCCGTGGTCGCCTATGCCGAGGCGGATGCACTCAGAGATGTTGCACAGAGAGGCGCGGCGCACGGTGGTCCCCTCCAGCTCTACCGGCTCGAATACGGCCACAGGCGAAATGGTGGAAGCTGCGCACGACCACTCGATGTGGTCGAGTGTGGTCTGTGCGCTTTCGTCCTGCCACTTGAAGGCCAGTCCGGCGCGTGTAGCGTGGTGGCCAGTTATGCTGCCAGTGGCGGCGTAAGCGGTGTCGTCGTAGGCTATGACGAGGCCGTCGACAGGGTAGGGGTTGGGCTGTATTTTCGGATTGTTGGTCTCGGTTACCCTCAGCGTCCATCGATGCACCACGTCGTCAATCTCGTCTATCGTGGGATGCTCTATCAACTCGTGTTCCACTGGCGTGAAGCCGAGCGATGAGAGCCAGTCCATACGTTTGCCCCACGAAGTGATTGGCTCAGGGGTGTAGACCAGCGTGAACGGAATCCAGCGGATGTGGCGCTCCTTCACCTCGGCAGGATTCTTGAGCGTCAGCGAGCCGGAGGCGAGGTTGCGCGGATTGGCATACTCCTCGTCGCTCTCCATGTTGAACTGCTCGAAGTCCTTATAGGAGATGACAGCCTCGCCCCTTATCACCACGTGGCCGTTGTAGCTGATGGTGGGCAGTATGCCACCGATGGCTGGCGCAAGGTGGGTTATGTTGGTGCCGATGTGGCCATTGCCACGTGTAACCACCTTGGTGAGCCGTCCGTCGTCGTAGGTAACCACAAGCGTGAGGCCGTCGAGCTTCCACGACAGCCATATCGGCTTACCCTCGGCCCACTTTGCGAGGTCGGCCGTCAGTTTGGTCTTGGCCAGCGACAGGGCGGGAAACTCGTGGGCTTCCTTGCGGCCTGCGGTTTGGTCGGCGCTGACGTTGTGGGTGGGCGAGTCGGGCAGCACGGTGCCGGTCTGCTGCTCCAACTGCCTGAGTTCGTCGAACTTGTGATCCCACTCGTAGTCGGTGAGCACCTCGCCCCGACCATTGTAATAGGCGTCGGAGGCGCGGTTAAGCTCACTGACGAGCTCTTGCATCCGGCGGTTTTGCTCTTCTGTCATTGAGTATGTGTTATATAATAAAATGTAGGATGGCTGAATGGAGCTATCCTACATTTGCTTAGTTTCTGAGCTTATTTCGGCAAGTGGAACACGCGGCTCATGTCGGCCATCTGCTGGTCGCTCATGCCGTCGGGCTCGAAGCCCATGGCCTTGGCGTTGACGTAAATCTTGGCGCTCTTGGAGAGCACGTCGATCTGGTCGAAAGCATCCATCACGTCGAGACCCTTGGCAAACACGCCGTGCTTCTCCCACAGCACCACGTCGTAGTCCTCAAGCTCTTTCAGCGTTCCCGCCGCCAGTTCGTTGCTGCCCGGCATCTCGTAGGGCACCACGCCGAGGCCCAGCGGGCAGAAAGCCTTGGTCTCAGGAATCATGCTCCACAGCAGATGGGTGAGCACATCCTTGCCAAGGAATTTCTTAGAGTGGCTCATTGCCACGAGCTCAATCGGGTGGGTATGGAGGGTGGCCTTATAGTTGCTGTCCTTCTCTATCAGTCGGTCGTGGACAGCCAGATGGCTTGGCAGCTCCGATGTGGGCTGCACGGGGTTGTCGGCAATGATCACGTAGCTGGCGCAGTCGTCGAGAATGCGTATCACCGAGCCGTTGTCCATAGGCCAGCGGGCCAGGTCGCGCATGCGCTTGCCAGTGCCTTTGCAGAAGAAATATGTGCCTTTCAGATGGGGCAGCGTCTGACCTATCTGCTTCACCTCGCTGATAGGCTCCAGCTGGCGAATCTCGTCATCCACGAGGTCGGTGATATTAACAGTGATGTTGCCGCCATTGCGCTCGGCCCAGCCGTTCTGCCAGAGATAACCGGCCACTTCGGCCACTTTGTCGATTTCTTTTTTAAGGGCCTGACGCCCTTCGAGTATGCTTTTCATAATGTTGTTGATTTTTTATTACGTTGCAAAAGTAATCATATTTTTCGGCTTGGAGGCATTAATTTTGATTTTATGGCCGATAGATTTGATAATTGCGGAGTTGGGCGTATGGAGAGGGGCGGCCTCAGAAAAACTGAGAACCGCCCCCAAGGGATAAGAGGTATGGCCGCCATTTGGTCCACGGCGGCTCCCCCATATTTATGTCAACAAGTGTTCTCGCACCACAATATTACAGGTGCTCGAGCCACTTCTTCCCAGGCTTGGTGTAAGTCCAAAGCAACAATGCTAAGGCAACAATGCCTACAATCAATAATAATGCGCCAAAATTTCCCATAATCTTTTATTTTAATAATCTGTTGGCCAAAGATGCTAAAACGAGTGTAACCACAACTCCACCACCCATCAGCCACCAATTGATGCTGTTGTTGGCGTGAGAAAACAAAGGAGTCAGCCCTCCCACAACCAATCCAGCAAATACCAGTTTCGACAAGTCGTAGATGTAGCCCGCAAGCTTTTCTTTTCGCCTAACTATCTTATCGTTTTCTGCCATGCTGCAAAGTTATGAAATAAAAAGCATACGACAATGATAATTTGGAAAAAAGTTGGAATGTTTGGCTGATGTTTACACACGAAAAAAGACCGGCCTCAAAAAAAACTGAGAACCGGTCTAATGAAAGGAGGAGTGGTACCTCTTGGAGTTGAACCAAGGACACATGGATTTTCAGTCCATTGCTCTACCACCTGAGCTAAGGCACCATTGCTGATTTGCGAGTGCAAAGGTAGGAATATAATTCCGTATGAGCAAATTTTTCTTTGTTTTTTTGCTGTTTTATTTTTCCGCCGCAAGCGGGTTCCATCCTTGCGCCTTCAGCTCAAACTCGTTGCCGTCTCTCGTTATCAGATACTTACCGAGTTCTGGCTTGGTGATGTAGCCTATTGCCTTGACCCCTTCCATCTGCTCTATTTTCTCGTTGTCGCCTATGGGGACGGTGAACAGCAGCTCGTAGTCTTCGCCTCCGTTGAGGGCTGCGGTGGTCAGGTTCATGTTGAACTCCTCGCAGGCCGTGGCCGTCTGATAGTCGATGGGGATGTTCTTCTCGTATATCCTGCACCCGCAGTTGCTCTGTTTGCATATATGGAAAAGCTCCGAGCTGAGGCCGTCGCTTATGTCCATCATGGCTGTGGGGTGGATGTTGATGTCTCTGAGGGCTTTTATTATGTCGCCCCGCGCCTCTGGCTTCAGTTGCCGGTCGAGCAAGTATTCCTTGCCAGCGAAGTCGGGCTGGAAGTCCTCAAGTGCTTTCAGCGCGTTCTGATTGCCCTTTTTCCGCGCCTCGTCGTATTGCTGATAGTAGACGGTCTTCTCCCGTTCCAATATCTGCAGCCCCATATAGGCGGCTCCGAGGTCGCCACTGACACACACAAGGTCGTTCTCCCGTGCTCCGTTGCGGTATACCACGTCTTCTGGCCTTGCCTCTCCCACACAGGTGATGCTGATGGCAAGCCCTGTGAGCGACGGGGTGGTGTCGCCGCCCACAATGTCGACACCCCACTTGCCGCATGCCTCGCGAAGCCCCACGTAGAACTCATCGAGGTCTTCCACGCTGAACCGTTTGCCCAAAGCGATGCTCACGGTCAGCTGCCGTGGCTGTCCGTTCATGGCGAATATGTCGCTCATGTTCACCATGGCGGCCTTGTAGCCCAGTGTGCGCATGTCGGTGTAGGTCAGGTCGAAGTGGATGCCCTCCATGAGCATGTCGGTGGTGAGCAGCACTTGACGGCCGTCGTAGTTTAGCACGGCGCAGTCGTCGCCAACTCCACGTATAGTGGAACTGTTCTGCGGTTTGAAGTCCTTGGTCAGGCGGTCGATGAGACCGAACTCGCCCAGTTTGCTTATTTCCATGGCGTTCAGCTCCTCCTGATCATTTCGCGCATTATCTCTGTCATCTTGGGCTGGGCGGCGTTGGCGGCGGCCTGCACCTCCTCGTGGCTCACCTCCACGGCCTCTTCGAAACCGCCAAGGTCGGTTATGATGCTGATGCCAAACACCTTGATGCCGCAGTGGCGGGCCACTATCACCTCCGGCACGGTGCTCATGCCAACGGCGTCGCCTCCGAGCAGATGGTACATGCGGTATTCGGCGGGAGTCTCAAACGTTGGCCCCTGCACTCCCACATACACGCCGTGCTTCACCTCTATGCCTTTCTCCTTTGCGATGGTGTCAGCCATTGCCACAAGCTGGTGGTCGTAGGCCTCGTGCATGTCGGGGAAGCGTGGCCCAGTAGGGAAGTTCTTGCCGTGGAGTGGATGCTCGGGGAACATGTTGATGTGGTCGGTGATGATCATAAGGTCGCCTATTTGGAAGTTGGGGTTCATGCCTCCCGAGGCGTTGCTGACGAACAGCGTCTTGATGCCCAGCTCGTACATCACGCGCTCTGGCAGCGTAACCTCCTTCATCGTGTAGCCCTCGTAGTAGTGGAAGCGGCCGTCCATGGCCAGGATGTCCTTGCCGCCAAGCTTGCCGAAGATGAGCTTGCCGGCATGGCCCTCCACTGTGGAGACGGGGAAGTTGGGTATGTCCTTGTAGTCGAACTCGTAGGTGTCAGTTATTTCTGAAGCTAATTGTCCCAGGCCTGTGCCCAGTATTATTGCTGTCTTGGGCTGGGTGGTCATCCTTTGCCTCAGCCAAGCCGCTGTCTGCTGTATCTTTTCGTACATAGCTGTATATTTTTTGGTTGAACTTTTCTTCTCCGTCGAGCAGGAAGCGCACCTTGATGGGCAGCACGTAGAGGTGCTGGCGCACTTTCTTGCTCAGCCCCTCGGTCTGGCGCAGCCGCACCGCGTCCTTCTCGGTGGTGAGCACTACCTTGCCTGGCGACAGGTTGTCGAAACGGCGGTTGATGGCCTCGGCATCGTGGGGGGTGAACTGGTGGTGGTCGGCAAACGACATCGACTCCACCGTCTTACACCTGGGCTCAAGGTCGATTTCCATCTGCCGTGGCGAGGCGATGCCCGTTACGAGCAGCGCATGGCACTGGCGTATGCCCTTGAAGTTGATTGGCTCGGCCTCGTCCTCAAACAGCGGCACTGGCGAGCCGTATTCGAGCGTGGTGAAGTATAGCTCCTGATAGGGGAACAGGTCGATGGCCTTGGAGAGCACGCGGAAGTCGATGGCTTTCAGGTTTTGAGGGCATTTGGTTACTATCACCACGTCGGCGCGGTTCTTGCCCGACTTTGGCTCGCGCAGCCTGCCGGCGGGCAGCAGCTCGTCGTAGATGAACAGCCGGTGGTAGTCGGTGAGCAGGATATTGATGCCAGGACGGACGTAGCGGTGTTGGAAAGCGTCGTCAAGAATCACCACTTCGGTGTCGGCGGTCGTCTTGTCTGTGGTCAACCGCTCTATTCCCTCACAACGGTCGGCGCACACGGCCACGTTGACATCGGGAAACTTCCGCTTCATCTGGCAAGGCTCGTCGCCAATGTCATCCATTGTGGTGCTCCCCGTGGCCAGCACGTATCCCTTGCTCTTGCGCTTGTAGCCGCGGCTGAGCACGGCCACTTTCAGTTTGTCGTGGAGCAGGCCGACCAGATATTCCACGTGGGGCGTCTTGCCCGTGCCGCCCACAGTGATGTTGCCCACGGCAATTGTCGGCACGTCGAACTGGCGCTGCTTGAGCACCCCCTCGTCGAAGAGCAGGTTGCGCAGCCTCACCGCCGCGCCATAGAGCCAGCTGAGCGGACGGAGCCAATGGTTTATCTTGATCAGGTCGCCTTCCATCTCTCTCTTATTTCATATCCACCCTGTAGGGTATGCGTGCTTGCAGTATCGGGGTGTTCTGGGCGTTGCTTAGGGTCTTGAACTCAGGGTAGAGGTCGCCCAGCATTGTGCGCATCTGCTCGTCCAAGAGCGACTGACGGTTGACCGAGCCAAGCAGCTGGTCGATGAAGTCAGGCTGAGCGGGATAGCCCACGGTGTGGTATTCTTTCACCTTGGCGAGTTGCGCGGCCTTGGCCACCGCTACGTCGAGGCCACCCAGCTGGTCGATGAGGCCTATCTTCAGGGCGTCGGGAGCAAGCCAGACGCGGCCTTGGGCTATTTCCTCAACCTTGCTGACCGGCATCTTGCGTCCGTCGGCCACACGCTTGCGGAACAGGGCATAGCCACGGTTGACGTAGCCCTGTATGGCTGCCAGCTCGGCGGCGTTGAACGGTCGTGCCACCAAATTGCCGAAGTCGCTGAACTGGTTGGTCTTGACAGCGTCGAACTTCAGTCCAAGTTTCTTGGTGGCCAGTTCGCTGAACTCTGGTATCGCGGCGAATATGCCGATGCTGCCAGTTATGGTGTTCGGGTCGGCCACGAGCCAGTTGGCGGCCACACTCGTGTAGTAGGCTCCCGACGCGGCCATGCCGCTCATGCTCACCACAACGGGTTTCTTCTGCCTGAGCTGGCCGACGGCCCGCCAAAGCTGTTCTGAGGCGAATGCGTCGCCGCCACCAGAGTTGATGCGCAGCACCACGGCTTTCACATCGTCGTCGTCGGCCAGGTCTTTCAGGTCGTCGCAGACCACGTCGGCAGCGATGCCGTCGCCCAGTAGTCCACCCATCGACGTGCGCGTGATGCTACCCTCGGCATAGTAGACGGCTATCTCCTCACCCTCGTCGTTGTCCTTCGAAGCCGCCATCTCGCCCACGCCCACTTGGTTGATGTCGTCGTCGGCGTCTATCTTGAGCAGCTTCTTCACTTCGCCGGCCACTTGGTCGTGGTAGAGTAAGCCATCCACGAGGCCGCTTTTCTTCAGCACTTGCTGGTCCTCAAACAGCGTCAGCTTGTTGGCCAGCGAGTTGAGCGAGTCGACGCTCACCTTGCGGCTCTTGCCGACGGCCTTGAGCATGTTGGCCCATGTGCCGTCAATCAGCCTTTGCGACTGTTCGCGGTTGGCGGGGCTCATCTGCTCCTCGGTATATGTCTCGGTATAGCTCTTGAACTTGCCCACTTTCAGCACCTGGTAGTGTATGCCCAGCTTGTCGCCAAGCCCCTTGTAGTATTCCGTCTGCATCGAGAGGCCGTGCCAGTCGAGCATGCCCTGAGGGTTGAGCCACACCTTGTCGGCCACCGAGGCCACGTAGTAGGCTCCCTGCTCGTAGGTGTCGGCGTAGGCCACAATCCACTTGCCCGACTTCTTGAAGTCTTCCAGTGCGTCCCTCAGTTCCTCCAACTGGGCCTTGTAGGCGCTGAGGGTGCCACCCTCTATGTAGATGCCCTTCACGCGGTCGTTGTCCTTGGCGTTGCTGATGGCCTGGAGCAGCTCGTCGAGCCCCACGTTGTGGGCCACGTTGCCTGTGATCTGGCCCAGTATGTCGTCGTTGGCCTGCTCGGTCAGCATTCCATTCATGTTGACCACGAGCACCGAGTTCTTCTTTATCTTCGGCTTGTCGCCCGACCCGCCCATGGCGAGGCCTATCAAGCCTATGAACAGGAAAATGCCCATGATGATGTTGAAGGCGAAGATGCCCACCACGGTGGCAAGAACGGTTTTCAGAAATTGATTCATCGTATAGGGGTATTAAGTTCTTATATTTTGCAAATTTAGCGTTTTTAATTGGAAACGGCAAAACTTTACGGCTAAATTCATCTGTGGCTGCCTTTTTTCTTCCGCCGACCGTAAGATGGTGTCAGTAAAATCCCCTCTACAGAGGCTCACTCGCCCAATGTATGCTGCAAACTGACGAGCCATTTGCCGCCGCGCCTTACCATCTGCAGCTCGAAGTTGCCTTTGCGTCTCAGGGTGGGCGGCTCGCCTATTTTGTCCTTCTTCAGATAGTTGGCCACCTCAATGGGTATGGTCAGTGTGGAGTCGGAGTTTGCCTCAGGCTCGCCGATGCTGACGCTCGCGGCGTCTGGCTTTTGGCGCAGTGCCACGATGTCGCTGTCGCTCACGTTGCTTGCCACGAAACTCAGCGTCTGGAGCGACTCCGTGGTGGCAAACCGTGCGGCGTCGACATAGCGCCAGTTGAAGTAGTAGGTGGCAAACGAGTCGGCCTGGCTGGCGGCCTCAAGGCTGTCGTCGCCGTCGCCCTTGCCGCCACAAGAGGTAATAATGGCAACAACAACGGCCGACAAGAGTGGTAAATATGAGCGTGGCATAACTTCAAAAAA
Source organism: uncultured Prevotella sp. (assembly GCA_964602785.1). Lineage (GTDB taxonomy): Bacteria > Bacteroidota > Bacteroidia > Bacteroidales > Bacteroidaceae > Prevotella. Next base: position 10,878 of record CAZRSL010000023.1, on the reverse strand, counting down.
ACTTAAATCAGCTGCAAAGATAGTGATATTTTTTGGCATCATTACATATTATCAGTACATTTGCATAATATTTCCGCCCTGCGGAGTGGAAATCTAAAAGAATTGCAATGCTCAGATTCATATCTTTCGGCAGCGGCAGCAGCGGCAATTGCTACCTGCTCTACACTGGCAACGACGCTCTGCTCATCGACGCGGGGGTTGGCGTGAGGCGACTGAAGAGGGACCTCGAACTCTTCGGCCTGTCGCTGTCGATGGTCCACAACATACTCATCACCCACGACCACGCCGACCATGTGAAGTCGGTGGGGCGGATTAGTGGTGAGGAAGGGATACCCGTCTATACCACCCGCCTCGTCCACGAGGGCATAAACCACAACTACTGCGTCAGGAAGAAGATAGAGCCTCAGCGGGCAATGGCTATTGAGGCGGGCGAGGAGAAGCGGATAGGCGACTTCATGGTAAAGGCTTTCCACGTTCCCCACGACAGTGCCGACAACGTGGGCTACCGCATCAGTTATGGTGGCGTCAACTTCACGATAATGACCGACGCTGGCGAGATTACCCCAGAGATGGCTCCATACATCACAGGGGCCGACTATTTGGTGATAGAGGCCAACCACGACGAGGAAATGCTCGAGGCGGGTCCCTATCCCGAGCATCTGAAGCGGCGCATACTGAGTGCTTCGGGTCATCTGAGCAACAAGAACTGCGCCCGTGCGTTGGTGGAGAACATGTCACCCAGACTGAAGCACGTGTGGCTCTGCCACTTGAGCAACGAGAACAACCACCCCGAGCTGGCCAGGAAAACCGTCGAGGCCATACTCCGCGACAGTGGCGTCGACGTGGGCGGCAGCCTCAAGCTCGATGTGCTGAAGCGCACCACGCCCACGGGCGAGTTTGAGCTGCTGCCTTAGTCTGCTGCATTTCTTTAGCAGCTTGTCTCGCATAGCAAGAGAGCCACTTTCGCAGTACGAAAGTGGCTCTTTGGTGGGGCGGTTTCGGCTCTTTGATAGGGCGAAAGAGCCTCCGCTGATGTTGTAAGCTTATAGCAAAAGATCATTCGCTACGCAGCGAACGATTGTCGGCTAAGCAGCAAAACAGAGTTGATAATATTTTGACTTTGCCTATCAATCGTCGATAGGGCTCAGAGCATGCTGTCGCCAATGAAGCTGAGGGGCATCAGGCTTGTGGCACCGTTGAGCACGTAGCAGAATTTGGTGCCGTAGAGGATGATGCGGATGGGCTGGTGGTAGCGGTCCTCGGTCTCGATCATCACTTGGCGGCAGGCACCGCAGGGCGTTACGGGCAGAGCCATGAGTCCCGAACTGTTGGCTCCGGCTATGGCCAGTGCCACAACGGGCTGGTCGGGTTGCTGCGCCCCAGCGCTGAACAAGGCTGTGCGCTCGGCGCAGAGACCAGAGGGGAAGGCGGCGTTCTCCTGGTTGGCGCCTATCACGATGTCGCCATTGGCAAGTCGCAAGGCCGCTCCCACGCTGAAGTGGCTGTAGCGGGAGTAGCTGCGGTGGGTGGCTTCGATGGCCCTGTCCACCAGTTGGCGGTCGGCCTCGCTGAGTTCTTCCTTAGTGCATTGGGTTAGGTCAATGCTAATCTTCTTTTCTTTCATAAGCTCCCAAGTCTGGTTTATCATCGCGCACGGTGCCCAAGCGATCGATGGCGCTGTAGCCATTGGGCAGCACCAGGCCCGCGTCGACGGCTTTCGACCGGTCGCTGAGGCGGAAATCATAGTATTGTTGGTCGGCGTCGATGTTCTCAAAATTCTTTTCTCCCGCCACGGCGGTGTCTTTGGGGTTCTCCCACATCACGCTGTTGTAGAGCTCGGTGTTGGCGCTGTCGGCGCTCACCTCGGTGCGCAGCAGGTCGTGGTCGAAGTAGTAGGTGAATGTGGCGGTCGAGTCGCCCGCCTCGCCCATTATCTCGTCGTCGGCATAACCGCTGACGATGGTGTTGTAGACTTCAAACTGGTAGAGCGGATAGGTGTGGCCCTCGAACTGGTTGTTGAACCTCAGGGCCACGCCCCTCTCGCTGTCGAAGGGGTAGAACTGTGCGATGGTGCAGTGGCGCAGCATGGCAGCTCCGCCATAGATGGCCACCACATCGTGGAGGGTGTTGGTCAGCTGTGTGTTCCAGATGTCCACCACCGAGTTCTTCGACAGCAGTCCGTAGCCTTGGCAGTTGTGGACGATGCTGTTGTAGAGCCTAAGCTTCAGTTGGTCGACAGCTGAGGAGTCGCACACGATGCCGTCGTTGGTGCTGTGGATGTCGGTGTAGTTGAGCAGATTGTTGTAGGATGAGGAATGGAATCTGATGCCCATCCATTGTGCCGGCACGCGGTCGTAGGGCAGATAGTCGAACATGTGGTCGATTCGGCTGCCGCGCAGCACGTTGTTCTTCTCGGCCGTGCCCTCGCTGATGAGCGTGCCATAGACATCGATGCCCGCCGTGGCGTCGAAGTAGAGCGTGGTGCCGCCATTGATGGTCAGTGTGGCCGCGCTGTCCACCTTGATGCCTCCACGGATTACTATGGGCTTGGTCGAGGCTATGGTGGTGTCGCGCGTTATCTCCATATTGCCTACGAGTTCGGCGTCCCAGCTGTAGGCGCTGAGGTTCACTTTCTGCGTCTGCCCGTTGTCGAGGCTGAACACGAGGTTGTCGGCCACGAGCTGTGGCGTGTCGCCGTGGTTTACGGGCGAGGTGAGTTCTACAAACACGCGGATGCTGTCGTTCTTGCGTATCTCCACGTCTTGCACTGTGTAGCCAGTGGAGGGACTGAGGTACATGCCGTCGACGTTGACGCGGAAGCCCGTCTGGTTGCCGTTCTCAAGATAGACGCTGTTGCAGCGTATGCCTGAGCCGGTGTGGTTGTAGACGCTGAAGATGCGTGTGGCCGACGGCACCCGCGAGAACACGGTGTCGAGCCTGAGCGTGTCGACGCCCATGGTTAGCAGATTGCCCGGCGAGGTTGAGAAGTCATCGTCGTCGGAACAGGCGAACAGCGGCAGTGCCACTGCAAGGATGAATATTAATTTTGGTGGCCTCATATTTCTATTATAACGTAGCCACAGGGCGTTTTATTGTAGGTCGAAGAGGTAGGAAGCCTTAATTACTATCTGCCCGAAGTTAGACTTGCCGAAGTAGTCGCGCTTCGAACTGCCATAGATGTTGCCCAGTCCGTAGTAGTAGCGGGCCTCTATCTGGAAGTGATGGCGCGAGGCCGTGCTGTATTCCAGTCCGAGGCCGGCGGCAATGCCGTAGTCTATTTTCTTCTCCACGTCCATGCTCTCTTGCTCTACCACGGTGTTGCTGCGCCCGCCCTCAGTGTTGAGGTTGGGTTCGCTGTAGTTCTTGCTCGTGCTCTCGCTCAGATAGATGCCGAGCTGCGGCCCCGCGTTGACAAAGAAGTTCAGTCCCTTTGCCTCCTTGCCCCACGCCAGATGGGCGAACACGGGTATCTGTATGTAGTTGATGGTGCGGCTGTATTCCTCCGCGCTGCCCCCGTCGCCAATGACAGGCTGGTCGGTGGCGTCGGTCAGGTCCTCTTTCCATCCCGCCGAGGTGAAGTTCACCTCGCCAGCTATTGAGCAAATCGTTGAGAAGTATTTCTCGCTGGTATACCGCCACGAGAAGCCAAAGGTGGGGCCGCCGTGGTAGGTCTGCGACACTGATGGGTCGAACGAGACGTTCGACAGCACGTAGCCGCCGCTGCCGCCGATGGAGAAGCGGCTGCGGTGCTCGCCTATCTGCGCCACGGCCACAAGGGGCACGAGCAGCATTGCTGCGAATGTTACGATGAGTGCCTTCTTCATCTGCGCTTAGTAGTTGATTGCCTCCACGGTCTGGTTGTCGAGATAGTGGATGAGCTGGAAGTTGCGGTTCTTGTAGCCGCCGTTGCCGACGCGCTCAAACTTGAACCTCGACTGTATGGGCTTGTAGCCGCTCTCGGCTCCGGTGAAGGCCGCGCCACTCTTCGCCATCCCCTGAAGGAAGAACATGCCCTGGTCGTAGCCTGTCAGGGCGAAGCGGGGCAGCGCCTGCATCATGCCAGCGTGGAAGTTCTGCCGGTAGCGGCTCTCAAACTCCTTGGTGCGTGTGGCGAAGGGGTTGAAATAATAAGATGTGGGAATGTAGACGTTGTACTTGTAGAAGTTCTTGAGGTCGTAGTCGATGTACATGAACCACTCTGTGTAGCCGTACATAGCGACGGCGAGCTGCGGCTGCGCCTTCTTCAGCTCGTCGAGCTTGGCGAAGGCGGAGTTGAGCTCGGGCGACCGGCCCGTGTTGAGCACCACCACGTTGGTCTTGCCCGGTTGGAAAGCCTTGGTGAAGTCCTCCTGCGGCGAGTTCAGGTTGGTTATGCTGTAGCTGATGCCAGCCAGTGAGAGTTGCTTGCGCAGCTCGGTGGTGAACACGCCCTTGCGGCTACCCTCGTCGTTGCAGTCGACAAACACGGGGTGGGCCTTGCTGAACCGCTCAAGAAATGCGTTGACGGCGTGGCGGTTCATCTCGCTGTCGTCCTGGTAGACTTGGAATATCTGCTGGTTCTGCGCCACGTCGTCGCCAGTGATGGAGAACGGTATGAGCAGCTTTATGCCGTTTTGCTTGCAGAAGTTGCTCAGGAAGGGCACCATCTTGGAGTAGAGCGGCCCAACTATCAGATTGCACTTGGCGGCGTTCTGGTCGAGGAGGGTGGTGCGCACGTCGGCCTCCTCCGGCACGTTCCACGCATAGACGTTGACGGCCCGCCCCTGCTTCTTCATGTCCTCCACGGCCATGAGCAGCCCGCGGTAGTATTCCACCATGCGCCGCCCGTCGCCGTTGATGTCGTGCAGCGGCAGCATCACGCCCACGTTGATGGCTCCCGCTGTTGCCGTGGGCTTGCCCGTCGTGGTCGTGGCTGTGGTCGTGGCAGTGGAGGCTTGCGCTGTCGTCTCTGTCGACTTCTTGTCGCCGTCCTTGCTGAAGGGCACGAATATCCAGTCGCCCTTCTTCAGCTCGTAGCCCTCGGTCTTCATCTCCGGATTGGCGTCAATCAGTTGGTCAATGGTTATGCCGTAGTCGCGGGCTATGCCGAATATTGTCTCGCGCTTCTTCACTTTGTGCAGGTCGCGCCATATCGTGGTCTGGGCCATGGCACCCATGCCAATCAGCATTGCCACCACTACTGCGAGCCCTCTCAGATGCAGGTTCTTCATTCCAAAATTCATTTTATTTCTTGCAAAATTACAAAAAAAATATTGCTCACTCAACTTTAATACGTAAATTTGCAAAAATATATCGATTTATGAACTATAGATTCCTACGGCTGCTTGCAGCTTCATTCATATCTTTTGCCATTCCTGCGGCCTCACAGGCGCAGGATGCCACACCATCGGTCAACCCGCAAGCCACATTCACCACATCCGACGGCGAGACGCAGACGCTCTCGGCCGGCGACAGCTACGGGGGGTCGGCACCCCTCGAGGTTACTTTCTCGGCCAACGCTGAGAACACCAGCGGATGGTCGGCCAACTACGAGTGGCGGTTCTACAACGACGAGAACACCGAAAACGCCGAGCTCATTCGCTATGAGGAGACCACCACCTACACCTTCACCTCGGCGGGCTCCCACCGCGTCTACCTCTACGCCTATTTCGTGCAGGGTGGCGACACCATTGCCTTCACCAGCGACGACCTGCAGCCCATCACCATCTCCATAAGCGAGAGCCGCCTTGAGATGCCAAACGCTTTCTCGCCCAACGGCGACGGCATCAACGACGTCTACCGCGCCAAGTCGAACTACCAGAGCATCACCGAGTTCCATGCCTACATCTACAACCGCTGGGGCACCGTGCTCTACGACTGGACCGACCCGGCCGGTGGGTGGGACGGCACCTACAAGGGCCACAATGTGAAAGACGGTGTCTACTTCTGCCTCGTAAAGGCCAAGGGAGCCGACGGCCGCAACTTCAACATCAAGAAAGACGTCAACCTGCTGCGCGGCTACACCGAGAGCACCTCAACAGTTACTGAGTAGAGACCTGATAATGCAGAAACAGAACGACAAGATAAGCGTCTGGGGCGCCAGGGTGCATAATCTGAAAAACATCGACGTGGTGATACCACGCAACTCGCTCACTGTCTTCACCGGGCTGTCGGGCTCGGGCAAGTCGTCGCTGGCTTTCGACACACTGTATGCCGAGGGGCAGCGACGCTATCTCGACACCTTCTCGGCCTACGCGCGCAACTTCCTCGGCAGCATGGAGCGGCCCGATGTCGACAAGATAACCGGCCTCTCGCCCGTGATAGCCATCGAGCAGAAGACCACCAACAAGAACCCGCGCTCCACCGTGGGCACCACAACCGAGATCTACGACTACCTGCGACTGCTCTACGCCCGTGCGGGCGAGGCCTACAGCTACATGAGCGGCGAGAAGATGGTGAAGTACACCGAGGAGCAGGTGGTCGACATGATTCTCAGCCAATACGACGACAAGAAAATCTACATCCTGGCTCCCCTCGTGCGCAACCGCAAGGGCCACTACCGCGAACTCTTCGAGCAGATGAGGCGCAAGGGCTACCTCCACATCCGCGTCGACGGCGAGATGATGGAGATAGTGCGGGGCATGAAGACCGACCGCTACAAAAACCACAACATCGAGGTGGTGGTCGACAGGCTGGCCGTGCAGCCCAAGGACCGCGAGCGCATCACCAAGAGTGTGGCCACGGCCATGCGCCAAGGCGACGGACTCATCATGGTCATCGACAACGACACCAAGCAGGCGCGCTACTACTCCAAACGGCAGATGGACCCCGTTACTGGGATGGCCTACAAAGACCCGGCACCAAACATATTCTCGTTCAACTCGCCAGAGGGGGCTTGCCCCAAGTGCAAGGGGTTGGGCTTCGTCAACACCATCGACCTGAAGAAGGTGATGCCCGACACAACCAAGAGCATCGGCGACGGTGGCATACTGCCACTCGGCAAGCACAAGAACCAGATGATATTCTGGCAGATTGAGGCCATACTCGACCGCGCCGGATGCACCCTCGACACGCCCATCGCCGACATACCTGACGAGACGATGGACGAGGTGCTCTATGGCACATTGGAAAAAGTGCGCATCCCAAAGGAGAAAGTCCACACTTCGAGCGACTACTTCGTGCCCTTCGACGGCATCATAAAGTATCTGCGCGGCGTGATGGACAGCGACGACTCGGCGCAAGGGCGCAAGTGGGCCGAGCAGTTCATAGCCACCGCCATCTGCCCCGAGTGCCACGGCCACAGGCTCAACCACGAGGCTCTGTCCTACCGCATAGCCGACAAGAACATAGCCGAGCTGTCGGAGATGGACATATCGCAGCTGAGCGACTTCATCAGCGGCGTCGGGCCTCTGCTCAGCGACAAACAGCGCAAGATAGCGGCCGAGATACTGAAGGAAATCGGCAAGCGCATCAAGTTCCTCCTCGACGTCGGCCTCGACTACCTGTCGCTCAACCGCCCCAGCGCAAGCCTCTCGGGTGGCGAGAGCCAGCGCATCCGGCTTGCAACGCAGATAGGAAGCCAACTGGTCAACGTGCTCTACATACTCGACGAACCAAGCATCGGACTCCACCAGCGCGACAACCAGCGGCTCATCAACTCGCTGAAGCAGTTGCGCGACCTCGGCAACACCGTGATTGTGGTGGAGCACGACGAGGACATGATGCGGGCCGCCGACTGGATTGTCGACATCGGCCCCAAGGCGGGCGTGCGGGGCGGCGAGGTGGTGTTCGAGGGCACGCCGGCCGACATGCTGCTGACCCACACGCTCACAGCGCAGTATCTCAACGGCGAAAAGACAATAGCGTTGCCTCCCACGCGGCGCAAGGGCAACGGACTGTGGCTGACCATCAAGGGAGCCACGGGCAACAACCTGAAGGACGTAACCGCAAGCTTCCCACTCGGCGAGCTCATCGTGGTGACGGGCGTCTCTGGCTCGGGCAAGAGCACCCTCATCAACGAGACGCTGCAGCCCATACTCTCCAAGCACTTCTACCGCTCGCTGAAGATGCCAATGCCATACAAGGAAATCGAAGGCATTGAGAACATCGACAAGGTGGTCGACGTAGACCAAAGCCCCATCGGGCGCACGCCACGATCCAATCCGGCCACCTACACGGGGGTGTTCAGCGACATCCGTGCCCTCTTCGTCAACCTGCCGGAGGCTAAGATTCGTGGCTACAAGCCAGGACGATTCTCCTTCAACGTGAAAGGTGGACGATGCGAGGCGTGTGGTGGCAACGGCTACAAGACCATAGAGATGAACTTCCTGCCCGATGTGATGGTGCCCTGCGAGGTGTGCCACGGAAAACGATACAACCGCGAGACTCTCGAGGTGAAGTATAAGGGCAAGTCGATTGCCGACGTGCTCAACATGACCATCAACCAGGCGGTGGAGTTCTTCGACAACGTGCCGTCCATCCTGAAGAAGATAAAGACAATACAGGATGTGGGACTGGGCTACATCAAGCTCGGCCAGCCCTCAACTACGCTCTCCGGCGGTGAGAGCCAGCGCATCAAGTTGGCCGCGGAACTGGCAAAGCGCGACACGGGAAAGACGCTCTACATACTCGACGAGCCCACCACAGGGTTGCACTTCGAGGATATTCGCGTACTGATGGGCGTGCTGGAGCGGCTCGTCGACCGCGGCAACACCATTATCATCATTGAGCACAACCTCGACGTGATAAAAATGGCCGACCACATCATCGACATGGGGCCGGAGGGGGGGCGCAACGGAGGCGAGATTCTTTCCGCCGGCACCCCCGAGCAGGTGGCCCTGAGCCACAAGGGCTACACACCGAGATATTTGGCCGAAGCCCTCCGCAAGGCAAGGCGGCAAGCGTAGCCTTGGCAGCAATGGAGTGTAATTTTTCCGAAAAACTTGGATTATTGCCAAAATTATAATAAATTTGCAAGCAGAAGAGAACCATTTGGAAAATTCAGTATGAGTACACAGACGATGCAACAAGTCATAGCCGACTACTTCAAGACTCAGCCTGTCTTGAAAGCATGGATTTTTGGTTCTTTCGCTCGTGGTGAGGAAAAGCCAAACAGTGACGTAGATATTCTTTTCATCCCCGACCGCTCAGGCAAGCCTTTCACTCTTTTCACAAGGGGAGGCATGTATATGGATCTTAAGGAATTATTGGGACGAGAGGTCGATTTGGTGGAAGAAGGCTCTTTGCGTCCTTATGCTGTCGAGAGTGCCAATCGTGATAAGAAGTTGATTTATGAGAGAAAGGGCAAGGGATAAAAAGCAGGCTCCAGGATATTATAGAGTACTCCAATAATATGTCCATGCTTATAGAAGGTTACGACTATGAAAAACTCATAGCAGATAAGCGCACATATTATTCTGTGATGAAGAATGTGGAGATTGTAGGCGAAGCTGCTTTTATGCTTTCAAAAGCTTTTAAGAATGCACATCCTGAAACACCATGGAAGACGATTCAAGGAATGCGCCATTATCTTGTCCATGATTATGCAAATGTGGTTTCGGCTACACTTTTTGATACTGCTGTCAATGATATACCTATTCTGCGTAAGCAGGTTGAGCATTATCTTGCAGAGACAGACTGGACTTCATGGGGGCAGGGAAAGATACTGCCGGGACGTCAGATGAAGCGCATGAGAACAGTGAGAATATAACGTGAAACCTTGCGTTATAAGCTTCTCATATTTCTGAAGTAACGCAGTGTCCTGTTAGTAAAAACGATTCTACACGTAGGGGCATGATGAACCCAAATCGGTCATTAGGAAGTATCTTTCAAAAAATGATGTCGGAGACATCACCGCTTGATAACCGAGGGTGCTTGCACCCTCGGTAAGTGGAATGTCTATTCTTCGACCCTATCGGGGTCGCCGTACTTACACAACTTTGCAACTCCCTGACACAGAGGGGCGACCCCGATAGGGTCGATTGTTTGGAGGACCGGTGATTCCGTGGGGGCAAGCACCCACGGTTATCGAGCGGTGATGCCTCCGGCATCATCTATTCCTAATGACCGATTTGGGATAAATCATGCCCCTACGGTTCAACAGCCATTGGCTTTCAATGAACTATGTACTTCCAAACTTGAATAAGCTTGAAACGCTTATTCCAACTTGTCGAAGTTCTCCGTGTGGTCGGCGTCGTCCAATATATCCATGAACCAAGTGAAATGGCGTGCCGTCAACTTTGTGATGTAATAGCTTTCCACTTCACCGTCGTCATAGCTCAATGTCATTTTGTTGTTGCCGGAATCTATGGCGAAAGTAAACGGATAATCAGTTGTTTTCTGCATGCTGTCGGTGGCCAAGGCATTGTACACCTCAACATATCCTTTGCCGCTTGGTTGGAATACGACCCTCTTATAGCCTTCTGCAACAACGCCTTTAGGGTAAACCTTGCTCCACGTGCCAACGATATTTGCAACCGACACTTCCAGGCCGTCCTCATCATCGCCGCATGAGTATGTGGCCATCGCCATGCTCAGCATCAGCAAAAGTCCAAGAGATAATTCTAATGCTCGTCTCATAATTCTGCCTTTTTATATTAGAAATGCAGCATCTTCTGATTTCTTGCATGAAAAGCAAAAAATAATTCATGATTATCCGCATACAGCAGAAAACATCCCAATGCAGGGTGCGGCTCTTGTCCTGTGATTAATCCAACATGTAGGGGCATGATTTATCATGTCCGCCATTGCAAAAGTGAGGTGTTTCGGTGGGTGTATCATAATTCAACCCAAATCGGTCATTAGGAAGCGTCTTTCAAAAAATGATGTCGGAGACATCACCGCTTGATAACCGAGGGTGCTTGCACCCTCGGTAAGTGGGCTATCTCTTCTCCGACCCTA
>CAZRSL010000022.1:0-38055 GCA_964602785.1 uncultured Prevotella sp. | reverse complement strand
CCACGGTTATAGAGCGGTGATGCCTCCGGCATCATCTGCTTCTAACGACCGATTTGGGCTTATTCATCGAAGGGGCATGGTTTATCATGTCAGAAAAACGCTAACCTTCATTATTAATTATTGCAGGGTGCGGCCCTTGTGGCCGTCCACACCCACATTGTGCATCGGCTGTGCGGCGGACGGCCACAAGGGCCGCACCCTGCATTGGTATGATTGCCGACTTTTATCAGTCTGTTCTTTATTCCACCCATCTTATCACGCGAATGCTCACTTCATAAAGCAAGTACAGCGGGATGGTAACGAGGATAAGAGTCATCAGATCCGGCGGGGTGATGATGGCAGATATGAGCATCAGTATGATAAGCGCATGGCGGCGATATTTGGCAAGTGTCTCGGAATGTACTATTCCCATTTTTCCGAGGAAGAAAGCTATCACTGGCAGTTGAAACACCACACCCATGATGAGCGTCAGCGACACGAACGTCGAAATGTAAGAGTCGAGCGTGATGTTGCTCACCACTTTCGACGATACGCTGTATGTACCGAGGAAACGGAATGAAATGGGGAACAACACAAAGTATGACATCAGCACACCAATGATGAACAACGCATATATAGTGAGGGCCACCCTTACAGAGTATTTCTTCTCGTTCTCGTACAGGGCAGGCGAGACGAAACGGAAAAGCTCAAACAGAATGTATGGTGAAGCGCCAAGCAAACCAAGATAGACGGCTGTTGTGATATGGGTCATGAACTGGCTTGACAAGTCGGTGGCTATCATCTGCACATGAAACTCGTTGAAATGGAAATCTATGCCCATGGCATTCATCAGCTTTTCCAGCCATCGGTATGTGCAAAAATTCCACTCGCTCGGCGCAAGCAACAGCCGCCATGTGGCGTCCTTGCAGCAGAACACCACGGCGGCAATCGCTGTAGTCACGCCTATAATGCGGAACAGCATCCGGCGGAGCACCTCAAGATGGCCGCCGAAGGTGAGAAGGTTGGGATTGTCAGGCTTGGTCTGCGGCATCTGTTTCCAGTGATGCTGTGGCAGTGCCATTGCTGGCATGAGTGGGTTGCTCTTCTGGCAGGTCCGTGGCCTCCTTGATGGTGTCTTTCGCCTCTTTGATAGTGTCCTTTACTTCCTCAATAGGCTCGCTGACCTCGTGCATGCCTTTCTTAAATTCCTTCACGCCTTGCCCCATGCCGCGCATCATCTCTGGCAGCTTCTTGCCACCGAAGAGCAGCAGCGCCACCCCGGCGATGAGCAGCATCTCGGTTGTGCCGATAAACAATAATTGTGATGTGAACATCGTTACTTGACCACTAATGTTATATCGTTGGTCTGGAAGTTTATTTCCCAACTGCCGTTTGGCGAGCTTTCCCAGTTGTACTTCTTTGCCATTCTGTCCCACCACGACTGGAACTTAGTGCTGACCTCGCCCATGTCTTTCACGAGCTTGTCATAGAGTTCTTGGTTGTCGGCGGTGAGGATCTTCGCCAGTTCCGACAACCCGTTCCTGCGCTCGAAGAGAGCCTGTATCTCCTTTCCTTCCTCAGGAGTTACTTTGCCTACAATTTTTCTTATTTCCATTTGTTTACTATATTAAAGGGATCCAATTCCGTCAGTTCTTCCATTGGCTTGGCGTTGTCTATGCGTATGCCCTCTTTCTCCAAGTCGAGCATCATCTTTCGCGTGGCGTTCCTTTCAATATGGGCAACCACGCATTGCTGATGCGATGGCGTGTTGTAGTCAAGCGTCAGCTTGCCGTTCAGCCAAATGCAACGCTTGCACTGATAGGCGTCGCAGATGCGGCATATTGGAGCATGGTCAAGACGCAAGAGCTGTGGGTTCTTTATGTCGAGCCCTCTCTGTAGGTCGCCAATGCTGTCTTTCTCGTTGTCATAATAGAACGCTGGGCAAAGATAGAACTTGCCGTTGGGGGCAAGCGTGACATTAGTGTCGCCCGCGTTGCAGTTGTTCATGTCGCCAAGCACCATGCGGTCGGTGAGCAGGTTCAACTGTGGTGTTACCCCTTGCTCGTATAGACTGGCAAGATGCTGTGCCAAATTCTCCAACAACGTTTTATAACCGTCAATGTCATTGTCTGTGAAGGTGTCAACGTCTGTCAGAACAATGTTCACCCGGCTCGTCCTCCCAAGCAGTCCTTTCAACGCATCTTTGTTTTGGGCGAGTTCCTCGCGGCTTGTCCTCATGATGATGTTCTTGCCTTCAAGAAAAGGCTCTTTGGCCCCTTTCCAGTCTTCAAGCACCATGACATCGGCATCATAGTTTTGTCCGAATGGCTTGATGTTGACGTGGTCGACCGCCTCTATTGCTTCCTTGTATTCTTGTGGCAACTCATAGTTGGGATAGACTATCTGCACATTCAGGTTCTCCTTCATGGCGAAGATAATGCCTGCCCGCAGGTCGTCAAGGGGGATAAGCCGACGCTCCGTCTTGTTCACGTCATAATGGCAATACGATGTTGCCGTGTCGTCGAGCAATATAATAAGGTATGTCAGCATGTCGGCTCCTTCACTTTGGCTTTCTGTCGTTCATATTCTTCCTGCCTGTCCTCCAGCTCCAGCTTGCGGAACAGCTTGTTCCAATAGTAGTTGTTGGCGCGGACGCGGGCCTTGTGCATCTTGCATATCGCCACCGAGCGTTGGTAGATGGTGTGGGTGTCGGCGGCATCATAGTTCTCGCCCTGGCACCATGCGCAGCCGCTCGCCACCTCACAGTCAAGGCATTTTTGTGGGGATTGTGTCGTGCGGTCAAGGGTAAGGAACGGGCGCAACTTGTTCTGGTCTATTCCGTCGTGTATGTTGCCTATCACCCATGCCGGCTTGCTCCTCAGCGAGTAGGCGGCGAAGCGTGTGCAAGGGTAAAAGTTGCCGTTGGCATCAATCGAAAGCATTTTGCCGGCTCCGCACCAGTTCATGTTGTCTTTTTCAGGGTCCATCGGCTTGCCTATGTTTTCACTAAAAAACGAGCAAGCGAAGTTCTCATAAAGCCCTTGGTCGATGATGGCGTCGGCAAGGTCGGTAAGTTGGTTCTCGAACAGTTTGTCGTCGCCCTCGTGCCACACGTCCTCGAATACGCAGTTGATGTTCACCTCGTGTATGCCGAGACTGTAGAGGTGCAGCACGCTTTCCTTGATGTAGGGGATGTCGGCAGAGCTAATGGTAACCTTTGTGGCTCCACCGGGAAATTGCGACAACCACAGGGGGATGTTCCTTACCACATCATCATAACTGCCTTTCTCTTCCTCGAGCTTTGGCATAATGCCTTTCTCCATTTCTGGTGTCTTCCATATACGGTTGAGGTCGTGTTTGCGCTTCGTGCCGTCGATGGTGATGCCGATGCTCAGGTGATTGATGTTCTTCTTGATGAACCTTTGTACTTTCTCAGTGCCATAGTTGATGCCATTAGTGGAGAAGGAGAAACGGTAGGAGTTAAACCAGTGGTGGTTGCGTCGGAACATCTCTGTCTTCAGATAGTCGCAGATTTTGTCGATAAGGTCTATCTCCAAAAACGGCTCGCCACCGATGAAATCCCATATCACTGACTCTTCGCTGAAGTCCTGTTCATGGTCGAGAATATAGTCGATGGCTTGTTTTGCCACCTCCCAGGGCATACGCTCTTTCGAGTTCTTCCCTACGAGGTAGCAATACTTACAAGCCAACTGACAGTCCTTCGTGACGATGAAAGTGATGTCTTTCGCAATGCCGGACTGCCATGAGCCAGAATTGTTTTTTATCATTGCTAAGGTTACTGATAAAACGGACAATCAATAGCTGCTGCGAGAGCATGCACCTTGGCAAGATGTATAACATCCTTGATAGCAATGTGTTTGACAACTGCCATGGCACGTTCCTGTACACGAACCGGAACATTTGCCATAACAACTTCCTGTGCAATAATAGTAGCAACTATTTGTACATCCATAATCACAGCCCGTCTCAACTGCACTCTCTTTTGTGAAAGCATGACCTAACAGTGGCGTTCCTGCCAGTGCAACCGCCCCAAGAATAGGTAGAGCACCTTTGGCCGCCTTCTTGAAAAACTCGCGCCGCGACTGGAGTTCTTCATTCTTTTTTTTCTTTTCCATAAACAATAATTTAAATTAGACATTAATATTAATAAATGCGTTGTTAGTCCGTCCTGTCGTACTCATACCACGTTTTGCCATCCCATGTAAAGTAGAATACTTGAAGATTCTTGTGCAGTATTACATGTATAGAACTGTGATATTGAGGGGCATATAGTCCTCCATAGTTTGCATCAGAAGCATCGGCAAAATGAAACCAACCATTTTCATATCCACCAAAATAATTCAAGGAATGGGTTACAGGGTTACCATTAATGTCATTGAATGTGTATGTGAATACCCCACGCTGTTTCCCATTTGTGTAAAGGGAAAACCTAATTATCATGATTGAAATCTGTTCAGCGAATGTTGGAGTCTTACCCAACGACCGGAATTGTTTGTCGGTTGTCTTTGAGTATACATAATTTCCAATGAAATTCTGAACAGGCAATGGAACGTTCTGCGCCTTCAATGAAGTTGTTAAAAGTACAAGTAGAAGAGAAAGTGCTATTGTGCGTTTCATCTTTTCTTTGTTTTATGTGCCTATCAACCCCCGAAACTTCAGCGCGAATACTCATGTTGATTGTTGGAAACAAAAAAGACGTGGGAGTTACTTTCTTCGTGCTTATCCCTAAGGTCAGGCCTTCGCATTGCCTCTGTTCAAGGATAAGCAACGCAAGCCTGCCCACGCCGAGTTATATTATAACTACGACGTAGACATCACCTTCTCATGCTAATGGAATTATGCCACTAACACATCACAGTGCAACGTCGGGATATAATAGACCCTACGCAGACGCTTCGTTGCATTACCGCTGTGAACAGAATCAATTTTGCGAAGTTTGACCTTACAGACAGTAACGTTCGAAAACGTCCTTCTCGTTCTTGGCTGGCCTTACAAACGGCTTTTTCAACCAAAGAACATTTCCATCGATGTCTTGACCAGCCCGCCCTTCGGGCAGGCTTATCGTGTGCAAATATAGATAAAAGTTTTAAAAGTAAGTGTAATTTGTTGAAAGAATTTTATCTGCAAACCTCTTTTTTAACATTTCTGCATAATCTTCAATAGATATGGGGGGCGGAAAAAACTGATAAACCCAAATCGGTCATTAGGAAGTGTCAGTCAAAAAAATGATGTCGAAGACATCATCGCTCGATAACCGAGGGCGCTTGCACCCTCGGTGAATGGATTATCCATTCTCCGACCCTATCGGGGTCGCCGAACTTACACAGCTTTGTGACTCAAGTTTCGGAAGTATATAATCAGTTGAAAGTCAATGGTTGCGAAGTCGTAGGGGCATGATTTATCATGCCCGCGGAGTCAATGTTTGCCAATGACGGGCATGATAAATCATGCCCCTACGTATAGGAATGTGTTTGCCAACGGGACATTGTATTACTTCCGAAACTTGAGTTTGTGACTCCTTGACACAGTGGGGCGACCCCGATAGGGTCGATTGTTTGGAGAGCCTGTTATTCCCTGGGTGCAAGCACCCACGGTTATCTATCGGTGATGCCTCCAGCATCATCTGTCTCTAACGACCGATTTGGGATAAACCACTTTTCGATACCTTTATTATAGATTTATGGCATTTTAAACTCAAATTTTAATGAGCCAAAAAAGACGACAAAAACTGCGGAAAGCAGGACTTTGACAACCTGAAAGAGGTTGTTTGGCCAACGTCCATCAATTGAAAATCACGTGATTATCAATTGATGGGAGATGATGACAGAGCCAATTTGGGGTTATGCCCCGTCCTTTATTGCCCCAAAACAAAGGCATCCCCGGCTTGAGCCAGGGATGCCACGTTGAGGCCGTGCGCCCACGGCTCTATTTGCATATTAACAATACAACGTCAGAAAGCGAGTGTCAAGGTGACCGATGTGGGGCAGCGGTGGCGTGGAAAGATGTATTATTGTGCATTCTGAACGCATCGTCTATTTTGTAACGCGAAACCAGTCGACGTCCATGTAGCCGCGGCGGCCAGAGGTGTTGGCCTCGCTGCACACAAGGCCAACCTTGGTGCCTATCCAGCGCGCCTTGTCGATGGCGAACTCAACGCCCACGTCGTGGTATTTGCGTCCGTCCTCGCTGTAGGCGAAGTGGCCCTTGCCGTCGCTGACGCTCACGCGCAGATAGAGCGACTTCTCCACACGGGCCGGGTATTTGCGCCCGGCCACAGGGGTGTAGCCGAGGTCGAGCCGTTTGAGGCGGGTTACGGTCTCCTGGGCCTGAGGCTGGTCGGCGTGCTCGCACACCACCTGCTCGAGCCACATCTCGTCGCCATGGCGGCTGAGCACGAGTGCGGCGTATGTGCGGCCAAACGAGATGATGCCGCCGCGCTGCCGCTCGTTGAGCGACACCATGCGCACCTTGGCTGTGGCGGTGAACGTCTGCGCTGGAGCCTTTTGCAGCAGCAGGTTGGGCACTTGCCACAGGTTGAAGCCAGTCTGCTGCGTGGGCAGCAGCATGGTGAGCAGCCGATAGCAGCCGTTGCTGACGGCCATGCCAAAGAGCTGGTTGTAGTCGGCCTCCCATTGCCACTGCGGGCCAAGTTCTGTGGTGCTGAACTCGTCGCTCTCCTGCGGGTTCATCACCACTGTGGAGTTGCTCTTGGGCTTCTTGTAGCGGCTGACGGGCTCGCCCTTGCGCCCCATTATGGGCCACCCTGTGGTCCAGTCGACTGGCTGCAAGTGGACTACACGCCCGTAGACACCGCGATCCTCGAAGTGCATGAACCAGTCTTCGCCAAACTGGGTGTGCACCCAACCGCCCTGATGAGGCCCGCGCACATTGGTCTTGCCCTGGTTGAGCACCTCCTTGTGTTCATACGGGCCGTAGGGACTCTTTGAGCGCATGGCAATCTGCGGCCCTTTGGTTACTCCGCCCGCCGGGCACATTATCCAATACCAACCGTCGCGCTTGTAGAACTTTGGCCCTTCGACGGTTACAAGGTTGTGGAGGTCGCCGTCGAACACTATCACCGGGTCGCTGATGGCGCGTGTGCCGTCTTCAGAGAGCTCACGCACGGTCAGCACATTGTTGAACCCGCACGCGCTGTTGCCCCAACCGTTGACGAGGTAGCACCGTCCGTCGTCGTCCCAGAGCGGGCAGGTGTCGATGATGCCACGGCCCCGCACCACCATGACTGGCTCGGTCCACGGGCCGCGCGGATCCTTGGCTTTCACCATGTAGGCACCATTCTTCAGGTCGCCCCAGTAGATGTAGAAGAGGCCGTCGTGGTAGCGGATGGAGGGAGCGTAGACACCATCGCCATGGAGTGGGGTGATGGAGTCGGGGAATTGCTTGGTCAGCGCGTGGCCAATGATTTCCCAGTTGACCAAGTCTTTGGAATGGAGTATTGGCAAGCCTGGCATGCAGTTGAACGACGATGCCGTCAGGTAGTAGTCCTCGCCCACGCAACAGATGTCGGGGTCGCTGTAGTCGGCGTTGAGCACGGGGTTGGTGTAGGTGCCGTCGCCATTGTCTGGGCACCATGCCTCCGACCTCTGCTGCGCGAGCAGGGTCAGGGGCAGAGCCAACATGATTATAATAATGATGTGTAGTCTCATCGGATGTTCCTAATAAATTCTGTCTCGATTATCTTGAGCGACTTGCGGCCTTTCTGCTGCCGCTCGTCGTTGCGGGCCTCAAGCTCCTTCACAGCTTCGAATGCGTCGCCGAGGTTGGTCTCGCCGACAAGGCGGATGGTGAACTTCTGTGCCACGGGGGCGTTGTTGAGCGGCAAGCGCACGTAGCTGAGCGACTTCGGGGTGCTGCCGCGCCACACTTCCACCTCGCCGCTGTCGGTCTCGGCATAGATGGCGATGGGGTAGCTGCTGTTGCGGAATCCGCTCATCTTCAGGCAGACCTCATCGATGCGGGCTGGCTCGCAGAGTGTGTAGGTGATCCAGGCTGAGTCGGGGTCGGCCTTGCTGGCCCACTCGGTGTTCTCGTAGCGGTCGAAGCTGCGTGTGGCATCCTGCTGGTTGCTGCCAGCCACAGCGTCGATGATGTAGACGTTCTCCTTAGTCTGTTGGAACGACGGCGTGGCGGGTGTCTCGCCGCGGTCGAGGCGTGGTTTGAGGCCGTCGGAGGGCATGAAGGTGGTGAGTCCGCCTTCCACCTCTATGGGCTTGGTGGTCAGTGTGATAGTCGCCGTGGGCAGACCTTCGGCCTTTGCCACGAGAGTTACGTTGCCAGCCTTGGTCAGCGAGCGCAGCATGACGCGGTTGACGCCGCACTCCACTGGCAGCGTGTCGCAGAGCACGTGGTTCTGATGGGCAGTAATCTTCTTGTATTCGGCTGAATTGGCTTCATCAAGGCTCAGCGTCAGTAGCGCCGCGCCGTTGGTAACAGTGCCGTATGGCCGCTCGTTGGCGATGCCGCCACGCCACTCGGCCGCGCCTTTCAGGTTCCAACGCACCATGCGGTCGTCGAGCGGGCAGCGTCGTCCGTCCTTGTCGACCACCTCGACCTGCACCAGAGCCACATCGGCTCCGTCGGCTTTCCAGCCCGTGGGGTTCTCTATCGTTGTCAGCTTCAGGTGGTCGGGCTTTCCGGCGGTAACCTTCACATCGCGCGAAACCTCACGCCCCGCTTTGTCGTAGGCGATGGCCTCAATGCTGTCGGCCTCGTAAGCGACATTCTTGAAAGTCCAAAGGAAGCGGTAGTCGTGGCTGTCGGCTTGCAGCGTATGGCCGTTTTGGCGAAGCACCACGCTGTCGCCATTCGACACCACATACACCGTGGGCACCTGGAAGCCCCGCTCATACTGCCAATGGCCCACGATATAGGTGCGCGGAGCGAGGTCGTCGACCCATCCGTCCCACATCACTTGGTGGGCGAAGAAAGCGTCCTTCTCTATTCGCATTGGGTCCACCACGCCCGACACACGGTAGTTGGCGTTGGAGCGGCCATGGGTCTGAGTGTCGCTGAACACGATTTTGGCGCCACCGGAATTGACCTTGGTGCCAGTGCCGGGCCGCTCCACGTAGTAGTCGTACCAGCGGCGCACGCACTCGGCCACAAACTCGTCGTTGTTGTGGTTGTAAGCGTCGGCGGGGCTGCCACGGTAGAGCGGTCCGTCGCCCTCCTTGTGGTAGGGATAGCTCCACGAGTTCCAGTAGAGGCGGTTGGCCTCGTCGCGGCAGTACTCCATCATCCACATCGGCTTGGTGTCGCTCTTGTTGACGTAGAGCATCTCGCCGCCATATTCGGCCTCGGGCTGGTCGAGCATCTCGCGGCTGCCAATGGCGCGTCCACCGTTGGGGTCGTACAGGTTGCGCAGGTTCTTCATCTCTATGATATGTTGCCCGGTGATGCGCTGGTTGCCACACTCATAGAAGAGGATGGAGGGGTTGTTGCGGTTGTAGACTATGGCGTCGCGCATCAGTTCGAGCCGCTGCACCCACTGCCGACCCACGGCGTCCTTCTCAGCGTCGCCGGCTGGCATAGCCTCTATCAGTCCCACGCGGTCGCACGACTCGATGTCCTGCTTCCACGGTGTTACGTGCATCCAGCGCACCACGTTGCCACCCGACTTGACGAAGAGATCGTTGGAGTAGTCGCTGAGCCATGCCGGCACCGACGCTCCCACGCCCGGCCACTCGTTGGTGGAGCGTTGGGCGTAGCCATGCACCATGATGACGCGGTCGTTAAGGTAGATCATGCCGTTCTTGAACTCGGTCTTGCGGAAGCCCGTTGTGGTAACCACGGGGTCGCTGCCGCTGAGGCTCGTCGCCACATCGTAGAGATAGCCGTAGCCCCACGACCAGAAATGGAGCCCGCCTTGGCGGTGCTCAGCCCGGAGCGTGGCGGTGCCGTGGGCTGGGATGGTTGTTTCGTGGCCACTGAAGCGGCACAGCTCCGTGCCGTCTTTCTCCCTAACCACCACGTCGAGCCTTCGGGTTACCGGCTTGTCGGTCTCGTTCTTCACCTGACTCTCGGCGCAGAGTGTGGCCGTGTGCTCTGGCACGCTGTAGTCGCGCCCATAGATGTAGACACCCGTGGTGCCGAGGCTTGACATCAGTGGCAGCGTCTGGTATACTTGGTCGGTGATGTGGAGCCACACGTTCTTCGACAGGCCGCCGTAGTTGGCGAAGAAAGCCTTGGAGTTCCACTGGAACTTTGTGCCCGTGGCCTT
Source organism: uncultured Prevotella sp. (assembly GCA_964602785.1). Taxonomy (GTDB): domain Bacteria; phylum Bacteroidota; class Bacteroidia; order Bacteroidales; family Bacteroidaceae; genus Prevotella. The sequence goes on along the minus strand of CAZRSL010000022.1, from coordinate 27,815 downwards.
TTCCTTATAGTTCATGCTGTTGTCGGTGCGCACCTCTATCAGGTTCTTGCCCTTCTTTATATAAGGTGTAAGGTCGAAGCCAAACGCCATGACCCCATTCTCGTTGAGACCGACCCGATGGCCGTTGAGCCACACCTCGGCGGCCACGCGCGCACCCTCAAACTCGATGAACACGCGCTGACCTGGCTTCAGGTTGAGCTTGTCGAGCGTGAACTCTTTGCGATACCACACCTCGCGCTGGCTCATCTCGTAGCTGGAGACGCGGAACGCTTCGTCCTCGTTCCATGCGTGGGGCAGGGTAACGGTCTTTTTCTGGTTGTCGATGCGCCAGTTGCTGTTGAAGTTGTAGGTCTGGCGGGCCTCTGCCGCTCCACTTGTCAAAAGTGCAAGTGCCAAGGCGAGCAGTTGTTTTAATCCGATGGTTTTCATAAGTTGTAGTTGCATTGTTAATATCTGCTGCGAAATTACACAGTATAAGCTCTGTAAATATGTAATATTGTACAAAAGGATGGAAAATAGTTTGCCAATCCAATCTTTTTAAGTAAGTTTGCCCATTGAAACAATCAAAAACCACACATTAAGCATAATGAATAGAACCCCAAGTCTGCATATATCGCTGCTGACCCTCTTGCTGCTTTCAGTCCATACTGCCTACGGACAATCGCTTACGTGGCATCATCTTTCGATAAGCGGCGCCAACAACTACGTGCGCGAGTTGTATCAAGACGAGACCGGCTACCTGTGGATGGCCACGATGAGCGGACTCTACCGCTACGACGGCTACAACGTGCAACCGTTCGCTCCCACCGACGAGGACGAGCGAAGGCTTATGCCCGACTACCACATCCTCACCATGCGCCCATGGCATGGCCACTACCTGTGGCTCCGCCTCCGGGGCAACGTCTACAGTCTGTTCGACACCCGCAGCAACCACTTTGTTGACTACAAATCCAATCATTCCATCCGAGTTCCATCGTTTTCAAAGCCTCGCCAACTGGCCGATGGCAGAGTGGAGACCACCGACAACCACGGCAACCGCGAGGTGTTCGACCCCGACGGTCGCGATGTGTGGTACACAGTGGGCGGCCGCCAGCATCACATCAGCCATATCTTTTCGCCCGAGATGACCCGCCGCAATGGCAGCGGCAAGTTCTACTTTGTCAGCGGGGGCGACGGCGTTCTCTGGATTTCCACCTACGGCAACGGCCTCTTCGCCTTCGACACCCATTCAGGCACGCTGCGCCACTACCTCAGCTCCGACAAGAACTCACCCATCCGCACTGACTACCTGATAGCCTTGATGGAGGATCGCGAGGGCAGCATCTGGGTGAGTGAGGAATATTACGGGCTGACCTGCATCACCAAGGGCAGCCTCGACGGGCACTATGTCTACTTCACCAACGAGGACGACCACAGCCACGACAACGTGATCCGACTGCTCAAAAACGTTGGCGGCAAGGTGTATGTGGGCAATCTGCACAATGGATTCAAGGTGTCGGCTGACAATCTGAACAGCATGAAAGCCATAACAGGCTATGACGACGACGTGATAGACGTGGAGGCGGGCCACGACGGCACGCTCTGGCTTGGCATGAGGCAATCGGGATTGTATGTCGGCAAGCGGCACTACGTCCACAACGCCACCGTCGCCTCGTCGTTGAGCAAGGGAAAGTTGAGCGACATAGCAATCGACCGCAAGGGCAGGGCGTGGATCTCGTTCTTCCGTGCTGGTGTCGACCTCGCGGTGAAGCAGTCCGACGGCACCTATACTTTCCGCCATTTCTTCACAGGCAAGAACGCCGTGCCGCAACCGCGTATGATGACGGTGGACCATAGGGGCGACATCTGGCTCTGCTCCAACGATGGCGTCTACCGCTTCAACCCTGACAGCCTCATTCTCACCCCGTCGGCTTACCATCACTACAACATAGCCGTCGGCGTCCGTTCGGCCGACGAATGTCACTGCATATACGAGAGTGGCCGCCACCAAATATTTGTGGGCACCATTGGCAGCGGCATGGCCATAATTCCCAACGACGGCAAGGGTGGCAAGATGAGGCTGCTGACCACCGCCGACGGACTGCCAAGCAACAGTGTGGAGGCAATCGCCGAGGACCAGAATGGCAATATCTGGATAGGCACCGACAATGGGCTGGCAAGCCTCTCGCCGCGCGACAACACCGTGCGCAGCTACAGGATCGACGCCGACGCCCTGGGCAACATCTTCAATGAGGGCGCGGCCACACGACTTGCCAGTGGGCTCATGGCCATGGGCACGCGCCACGGCATCCTCCTGTTCGACCCTCTGAAAATGAAGCAGTCGAAGCCGAAGTTCCACCTCGCCATCTCCGACATGCAAGTCAACGGCATACCCATCCGCAGCCTCCTCAACGCTGAGCGAATGCCTGATGGGATGGCTTCGACACGGAAGCTGAAGCTCAGCCACAACGAGAACTCGCTGACATTCTTTTTCTCCGACTTCGAGTTGGCCAATGCAGAGACAAGCATGTACACCTGCAAGCTCGAAGGCTACGACCGCGACTGGAGTCCGCTCTCCACCATCAACTCGGCGCAATACAAGAACCTGCCCTTCGGCCATTACACCATGCGCGTGCGCTCGCGCAACGGTTCGGGCGAGTGGAATCCCCATGAGGTAGTGCTACAAATTCGTATCACTCCGCCATTCTACCTGTCGTGGTGGGCCATATTGATATACATTATATTATTGTGCGCCATCATCTATTACCTCTACCGCAACGCACGCGAGAAGTTGCAGCTGCGCCAGAGGGTGGAGATTGAGAACAGAATGACCGAGTATAAACTGCGCTTTTTCACCAACATCAGCCACGAGTTCCGCACTCCGCTCACGCTGATAGAGGGAGCAATGGACCACATCGACTCGCTTGGCAACATGCCCGGCAAGCTCAAGCAGCCCATTGCCAACATGCGCAAGAGCGTCGACCGTATGCTGCGCCTCGTAAACCAGCTATTGGAGTTCCGCAAGATGCAGAACGACCGCCTCCACCTCGCTCTCGAAACTACCGATGTGGTGGCGTTCGCCCGCAATGTATGTATGATGTTCAGCGACGCCGCCGACAATAAGCGCATCAACTACACCTTCCTGCCGTTCGACAGCCAATACCAAATGCCAGTGGATAAAGGCTTCCTCGACAAGATACTCTACAACCTTATCTCCAACGCTTTCAAATACACTCCACGAGGCCGCGAAATCAGTGTGCGCCTGCGCCACGGCGACGGCAAGGTGCTGTTCTTCGTGGCCGATACGGGCATTGGCATCGACGAGGACAAGCGCAAGGACCTCTTCACCCGTTTCGACCAGAGCAGCTACACCCACGACAGCATGGGCATCGGCCTCCACCTGACGGCTGAGCTCGTCCGCGTCCACCATGGCGCCATCAGCTTTGAGCCCAATCCCAAGGGTGGCAGCATCTTCACTGTGGCTCTGCCCGACAGCGGCGAAGGCTACAACGCCGACGACTTCCTCGTCAGCGACAACCAGCTGCTTATAGAGCAAAACGAAAAGGAGGACGCGATGCGCCTGAAGGTGAGCCAGCCCACCTACAAGGAACTCGCGGCTGGGCCGATGAACGATGTGAGTGTGCTTGTGGTGGAGGACGACACCGATGTGGCCACGTTCCTAAAGACAGAGCTTGGCCACTATTTCAATGTAGTGCAGGTGGGCAACGGGCAAGAGGCGCTGGACTTGCTGAAAAAAGGGGACGCTGATTTCAGCCTTGTAATCAGCGACATACGTATGCCGGTGATGAATGGGCTGGAGCTGACCAAAGCCATACGCGCCGACCAATCCATCAGCGACATGCCTGTGATACTGCTCACGGCCCTCACAACGGAGGACAAACAATTGAAAGGAATAGGCGCGGGTGCCGACGCATACATCGAAAAACCGTTTTCAATGCCTGTGCTTTTGGCCAAGGCCAAGCAGCTCATCGACCAGCGCGAACGGCTGCGCCACACATACGCCGCGACCGTGGCGACAACCCACGAGGCTCCAGCCATAATCATAGAGGAACAGGACGCCAAACTCAGGGAAAAGCTCGACACATGGCTGCTCGCCCACATCGACGACCAGCAACTCAATATCGACGACTTCGCCAAGAGCATGGGCTACGGGCGCACCACATTCTATAAAAAGGTGAAGACGCTCGTGGGGCTTACCCCGAACGAATACGTGAAGCAGTTGCGCATGAACAAAGCCGCCGAACTGCTCGCCGACGACACGCTCACGATGGCGCAGGTGGCCTACCAAGTGGGCATCAGCGACCCCCTATACTTCTCCAAGGTGTTCAAGTCGTTCTTCGGACAGTCGCCCACTGCCTACCGCAAGGGAAAGGGGGGCGTACTCCAGGCTGAAACGGATAAATAACTCATGTTTCTGAAGTAATGCAGAGTCCTGTTAGTAAATACAATTCACACGTAGGGGCATGATTTATCATGCCCGCCATTGGCAAAAGTGCAGAGTTTCGGGCATGATAAATCATGCCCCTACGGTTCCGCAGCCTGTGGCTTTCAACAGATTATGTACACCTCATGTGCTACGGTTGATTGATTATCAGCAAGTTATAAATTTGGAAGAGTTGAGTTAATGATAATTACTGGACAATTACTGAAAGTTACCGTTTATTCGTCAGCTTGTAGTATTCAGTGGCTCCGAGCAGCCAGCATCCAGTGCCGTAGTCCTCGAAGTCGGGTGTCTTGTAGTAGGAGAGTGGCTGGCCGGCCGACGGGTCTTTGCCCGTGCCCTGATTCCAGCCGAGGAAGCCGTTGTCGTGGACGCACGAGCGTATGGCGTGCCACGCCTTGTCCGCTGCCGGGCGGTATTTGGCGGCGTTGAGAAGCCCGTTGCTGATGCCCCAGCTCATGCCGTAGAGGAAGAGCGATGTGCCCGTCATCTCGGGGCCGCTGTAGGTGGCTGGCGAGACGAGGCTCACGTTCCAGAAACCGTCGGTGCGCTGACACTTGAGCAGTGCCTCCGACATCATCAGGAAGTCCTTTTTGAACAGCTTATATTCTTTCGATTTCGGGCTGAGCTTCTCCATCGAGCGCACCAGAGCGGCATAGACCCAGCCATTGCCGCGGCTCCAGTAGCAGTTGTGGCCGTCCTTCTCCTTGTAGGGTGCCACGAAGTCCTTGTCGCGCCACCACAAGCCCTCTTTCTCGTTCAGCAGGCCGCCGCCACAGGTGTTTCGGCTCCACTTGTAGCTCTTTACGGCATAGTCGAGATACCGCTTCTCGCCCGTTATGCTGTAGTACTTCACGTAGACGGGCATCGCCATCTGTATAGCGTCAATCCACGTCCAGTAGTCCACGCGACCTGTGCCCATCTGGTGGTCGAGGTTCTCTTTCACGTGGGCTATCATCGTCTCGTCCTTGGTCTGAGCGTACCGGTCGAGGTAGGTCTGCTGGCAGCACTGGTCATCGGCGTCGGTGGTCTGCGTGCCGTTGCGAGCCGTCCACTTGTGGAACGAGGCCCAACGGTCGGTGTAGTCAAGGTATTCCTGTTGTGGGTCAACGCCGTAGAGTGCCATCAAGCCCTCGTAGTAGACGGCGCGGGTCCATAGGCTGCTGGGGCGCACTTTGTTCACGTTGGTGGGCAGTGTGGGGTCCTGGTACTTCTGCATGAAGTAATTGTTCACTCTCTTTGCGGTGCTGATGATGTCGTCTTGCGCCTGGGCAACAGTCGCGGCCGCAAGCAGCAGAATGGGAAGCAATCTTTTGATGGTCATGGTATGAATGTTTGTTTTCTGCTGCAAATATAAGAAAAAACGATGGTTGCGCCTTGCCTTTTTTGTACAAAAAGGTGTGTTATTGTACCTTTTTTAAGTCAAAGGCATACAGATGGTGGCCTTTTCGAGCCGTTCCTATACTGTAGAATTGCCGCCCAGAGGCTTTGGGGCACGTGTGAAAAAGTTTTGCGACACGTGGCAGAATTGTTTACGACACGTGTCGTAAAACATTTTCTCACGTGTCGCAAACCAAGAGAGAGCCCCTTTTCATGCACCAAACACGTGGGGTGCATGTTCAATAATGCCCCCTACGCCTCGCAGCAATTGTTTTCCAATGTGTGTTGTCTGATTTCTATGCCTGTGATAAACTTGAAACTTCCAACTTGAAACTTCCAACTTGAAACTTGAAACTTAAAACTTAAAACTTCATCTGAGATACTCAGCCAGCGGGCTGTGGTCGTCGCGCAATCCTCGGGCAAGGTTCTTTATGTTCATCTGTGCTCCACGGAGCGACGAGTGGGTGTGGTCATGGCAGAAATATTTGTCAGCTTTCGCCTTGCTGCCGCAGTGCTTGTCGAGCCAGTCGGCCGACAGGTTGTGCAGGTCAACCAGCTCCACGCCAGTCTCCTCGGCCACCTGCCGATACCATTGGCCGTAGGTGTCGTTGCGCCGCTCTATTTTGCCGCCTGTCCAGATGTTGCGTGGGGTGAGCGACACTATTATCGGCGTGGCCCCCTTCTCGCGCACGTCGTCGATGAACTTGCGCAGATACCAGCCAAAGCTGTACACCAGTTCGTAGGTGCCGTGCGATGCGCTCTTGTAGACGTGGCACGTGTCCTGTGCGCTGGCTATCTCGCCCCTCTCCTTGCCGTCGCCGATGCCACCGATGTCGTTGTGGCCGAACTGAATGAGCACGAAGTCGCCAGGACGCAGCGAGTTGTAGACACGCTCCCAGCGGCCCTCGTTCAGATAGGTGCGCAGCGAGCGGCCAGCCTTGGCGGCGTTGTAGCACGTTATTTTGTCGCGGTCGAACACGGTGTAGGCTTGCGAGCCCATGCCCCACATGCCGTCCTTGTCGCTGTCGGCGTTTTTCACCGTGGAGTCGCCTGTGAACCAGACCACTGGCTTGCCATCCTCGCGGTTGACGGGATAGGTGGGCAGCTCGATGTTCACCATCATCGCTTGCAGCGGTCGCAGCGCGGGGTTGGGACTTTCGTATATTCCCTCGGCGGCAGCGCGGGCGTTCATCATGGCTCCGAAGCGCGACGAATGGATGTGGTCTTGGTAGAAGTGGTATTGTTCCTTCCACTTGCTGTAGCCATCGAGCTTGCGTGCGCTTATCTCATTCAGGTCGATGAACGGCACCTCCATCTCAGCCGCCACAGCCTGTAGCCACTGCGTGTGGGGTTTGCGCACGATGTGGCCAGTCGAGTCGCGTGCGTCGCGTGGCGTGAGCGACATCAGTATTGGCTGTGCCCCCATGCGCCGGCAGTCGTTGATGTAGCGGCGCATGTATTCGCCGTAGGTGTAGACGGTCTCTTTTGTGCCTGTCTCCTTTATGGTTACGTTGAGCGAGTCCTTTCCCACGCCTGGTATCGACGCTCTGGCACGCCCGCTGTCGTAAGGGCCGTTGTCGTTGTGGCCGATGGATATTATCACCCAGTCGCCCGGGCGCAGAGCCTTGCGCACGTCGGGCCACAGGCGGTTGTAGTAGGTGCGGCTCGACATTCCGCCCAAAGCTTGGTTCTCCACCGTTATCTTCTCAGGGTCGAAATATATGTGCTCAAAGAATCCCCAGCCCCATTGCCCGTTGTTGCCGTTGCCGAGAGTGCCGTTGCGCATGGTGGAGTTGCCTACGAGGAAAAGCACGGGATTGCTCCCCTTGCGACTTGTGCCGGCGGGAATGCGAGCGGTCTGGGCTTTGTTGAGGCTGTCGAGCGTCAGGTCGATTACGTGGTTAACGTCCTCCAATGGTGCGGGCACGTTGCTCTGCGCCACCGTTGTCGTGGCCGCCGCAATCAGAGCCAAGATAAGAATGTGTCTGTTTTTCATATCTTTAATCTGAATAATTCATGGGTTGTGTCAGCTATACCTACCACTTGTAGTGGCCGTCCCTTGTGGCGGCCATTATTAATGTCCGACCTCTTTTTTTAAGCGGTTGTTTCATCGTTTTATGGCCGCCACAAGGGACGGCCACTACAAGTGGATAATGTCTATGAATAATTTAAGGCAGTTGTTCTATTAAAAAAACTCACAGCGGCTGCACTTGGCTTGCTCCCTTTGTGAAGCAGAGCGCGGCGCCGATGGCGGTGCAGAACTCGCTGTATTTGGGTATGATGAAGTGAACGGAGAAGAGCTTTTCCATCAGCGGGAACACATATTTGCACTGTGGCAGCAGCGTCAGGTTGCCGATTAGCACGAAGTCGTGTATGTTGCTGTTAAGAGCCGAGAGGATTGAGGCCGAGCCGATGGTCTGCAGCACCATGTAGATGATGCCGAGGGCAATGTCCTCGCGTGTGGCGTTGCCTTGGGCGTTGGCGAAGAGCGACGCTGTGGCGTCCATGGGCAGGCCTGGCAGCGGGTGGGCCGAGATGTCGCCTATCGAGAGGTTTATCTTCGAGGCGTCGCCGTTCATTGCCAGGGCTATTATCTCCTTTATGCTGTCGGTCTGCAGCATCACCCGCGAGAGGCCGCTCAGCGTGCCGCCGCCGATGCCGATGCCTCCGATGTGGCGTATGTCGGTGCCGTGGCACTCCACTATCGACGTGCCCGTGCCCATTGACACGACGATCATGTCGGTCAGCTTCGACTCGAATTGAGCCCCGAGGCCGTCGGCCTGGAACTCCTCGGCTCGGCTCGTGGGCAACCCATAGATGGGTCGGTCGATGTAGGCGGCGCCAACGCCCGTTAGCATGACGTGCTCAATGTCGGAGAGCTGCACCTTGTTGTCGTAGAGGAACTTGCCGAAAGCGCCGTAGAGCGATGTTATAGGGTCGGTGGCCTTGATGCGTGTGGGCGAGACAACCTTGCCGCCCCTGATTCCCACTATCTTTGTGGTGCTTATGCCCACGTCGATGCCAATGGCTATCTTTTGTTTTTCCATTTCTGTTGGTTGCTGGTTTCGGATGCAAAGTTAAGAGTTTTTGCAAAAAAAACAAAATAAATTTTTCTATTAGTCTGAAAATGAGTACTTTTGCATTCCGTATCGCGGAAGCGACAATATTACACATTAATATAAACAAATAAAACAGAGATAACAAAAATGACTAAAGCAGACATCATCAAGGAGATTGCCAACAGTACTGGCATATCGCAGAAAGACGTTAGCGCTGTTGTAGAAGGATTTATGGAATCGATCAAGCAGAGCATGCTCGAGCGCAAGGAGAATGTCTACCTGCGCGGTTTCGGCAGCTTCATCATCAAGCACCGCGCCGAGAAGACAGCCCGCAACATATCGCAGAACACCACGATTGTGATTGCGCCGCACGACTTTCCGGGCTTCAAGCCTGCCAAGAGCTTCATCGAGGCCATGAAGGGATGAGTTGAGACAACAAATCAGAATCAATATAAATTAAAACAACAAGCAAACCATGCCAAACGGAAAGAAAAAGAAGGGCCACAAGATGGCCACCCACAAGCGCAAAAAGAGACTGCGCAAGAACAGGCACAAGAGCAAGTAGGCCATAGCAGCTGAACGCCGCCTGAGCGAGGCCCGCCGCTGAAGGCGGGCGCAAAGGCGTGTCAACCATAAAGACAATATAGTTGATGCGCCTGTTTTTATATGAACAAGTCGACAAAAAGAACAGAAAAGAATGACAAGCGAAGTAGTTATTGATGTCCAACCTAAGGAAATCAGCATAGCCCTGCTTGAGGATGGCCGTCTGGTGGAATACCAGAACGAGCCCACAGGGCAAAGCTTCTCGGTGGGCAACATCTACGTGGCCAAGGTGAAGAAGCTCATGCCGGGCCTCAACGCCAGCTTCGTCGATGTGGGCTATGAGCGCGACGCCTTTCTGCACTATTTGGACTTGGGAAGCCAATTCAACTCTTACGCCAAATACCTGAAGCAGGTGGACAGCGACCGCCGCAAGTTGTTCCCCATCAGCAAGGCCACGCGCCTGCCCGACCTGCAGAAGGACGAGACCGTGCAGACCACGCTGAAAGTGGGGCAGGAGGTGCTCGTCCAGGTGGTGAAAGAACCCATCTCAACCAAAGGCCCACGGCTCACGTGCGAGCTCTCGTTCGCCGGACGCTACCTTGTGCTGATACCTTTCGGCTCCAAGGTGAACGTCTCGTCGAAGATAAAAAGCTCCGAGGAGCGGGCCCGCCTGAAGCAGCTCGTGATGAGCATAAAGCCCAAGAACTTCGGCGTCATCGTGCGCACGGTGGCCGAAGGCAAGCGTGTGGCCGAGCTCGACAACGAACTGAAGATTCTCCTCAAGCGTTGGGACGACACCATACGCAAGGTGCAGAAGACCACCGAGCGACCAAAACTCGTGTTTGAAGAGACGGGACGCGCCGTGGCAATGCTGCGCGACCTCTTCAACCCCAGCTATCAGAACATCTACGTCAACAACGAGGAGATTTATCAAGCGGTGCGCAACTATGTGGGCTTGATTGCCCCAGACAAAGTGGACATCGTGAAGCTCTACACCGGCAAGGTGCCCATCTTCGACAATTACAACGTTACCAAGCAGATAAAGTCGGGCTTCGGCAAGACCGTGAACTACGGCCACGGGTGCTACCTCATCATTGAGCACACCGAAGCCATGCACGTGGTTGACGTTAACAGCGGAATAAGGTCGAAGAAGGAGAACGGGCAAGAGCAGAACGCACTCGACACCAACCTCGGCGCGGCCGACGAGCTGGCACGCCAACTGAGGCTCAGGGACATGGGCGGCATTATCGTGGTCGACTTCATCGACATGAAGCTCGCCGAGGATCGCCAGATGCTCTACGAGCGCATGTGCAAGGACATGCAGAAGGATCGCGCCCGCCACAACATCCTGCCACTGAGCAAGTTCGGACTGATGCAAATCACGCGGCAGCGCGTGCGCCCGGCCATGGATGTCAACGTGGAGGAGGAGTGCCCCACATGCTTCGGCACAGGCAAGATAAAGTCGAGCATACTCTTCACCGACCAGCTGGAGCGCAAGATCGACACCCTTGTAAACAAAATCGGCGTCCGCCGCTTCACCCTTTACGTTCATCCCTACGTGGCAGCCTACATCAATCAGGGTCTGATAAGCCTGAAGCGCAAATGGCAGATGAAGTACGGGCTTGGTGTCAAGGTGGTGCCATCACAGAAATTGGCTTTCCTGCAGTATGAATTCTACGACGAAAACGGACAGTTCCTCGACATGAAAGAGGAACAGGAGACGAAGTCGAAAAAGCAGTAAAGGCAGAACCTAACAAATGAAGCGTCGCCTTGGAAATGGCCTTTTGCCATGCCAAGGCGACGCTTTTATGTTTGTGTGCATTGCACATCATCGAACACAGCATTGGTTTCATCCTATTGCAGTGGTCGCCATGAATATTTGCGGGCCTCCATCAGTTTGGAGCCGATATAGAGGCATGACAACTGATGACACTATAATCCCCTGTACTGCTTTGGCGTCTTTCCCTCATGGGCTTTGAAGTAGCGGGTCAGAGCCGACTGGTCGGAGAAGTTGAACAGTGCCGCTATCTCTTTCAGGCTGCGGGTGGTGCCTTGCAGGGCGAGCTTCAACTGCTGGAACAGGTAGTCGTCGATGATGCGCTTGGGCGGCTGGCCGATGTGCTCGCGGCAGACGCGCGCCAGATATTTTGTGCTGATGTTCATCAACCGCGCATAGTAGCCCACCTCGTGGCTCTTGCGGTAGTGCTCCTCCACGAGGCGCATGAACTGGCTGAACAGCTGCTTGTTGCGCTGGGAGTCAGGTGTGGAGCTGTCGTCCTGTGGCGGGCTCTGCGGATTGTTGCGCATGTAATCGGCGAAGCCCACGAAGAACGACTGCACCTGCAAGGCCACTATCCTGTCGATGCTGGGCGTGTAGGGGTCGTTGAAGTAGAAGTTGAAGATTGAGAACAGGCTCTCCACCACCTCCCCCACAAGCCCCTTGTGGCTGATGAGGCGGTTGTCGCGGAGCGAGCTGTAGACCTCGTGCTCTATGTTCATGCTCACCTGTCGCAATATCTCTGGCGAGTAGCAGAGCGCGTCGGCATGGAAGTCGGGCGAGGCGTGGCTCCAGCTGACAATGTCGTCGGGGTAGAAGATGATGAAACTCTGTTTGCCCAGTTGCCACCGCCCGAAGTTGATGCGCACCGTGGCCGAGCCCTTGCGGCAGAGCAGCATGGCTCCTTGTCCGATGGCATGGCGTTTGGCCGTGATGTTTTCGGCTGTTAGAGTTATTAGTTGTGTTTCCATTTCGCTTGCAAAGTTACGAATTTTTGGTTGATTTGTTTCCTTTTTGTCAAATCTGTGTGTGGTTTTCTTACTTCGTCATCTGTGAAAACGAAGTAACTTTGCAGCCGAAAAAGCACCATGGGACTTCGCGATAATGCCTATAGGCAGAAACGACCCCTACAGAATATGGCATGAAGACACACATATTAATATTATTACTTTTGTTCAGTGCCGCTATGGCACAGGCTCAGACCGTACGCAAGATAGGTATCAGCGACATGTTCAGTCTGATGGAGCAGACTGACCGTAGTCTGCGCGTCGGTCAGTCGGGTGTGGAGGCCGTCCGCGAGGGAGTGAGGAATGCTCGCAGCCAACGTCTGCCCGACGTCAGTGCTCAGGCCTCGGCCAGCTTTGTCGGCAATGTGCTGCTCATGGACCGCAACTTCAGCGATGTCCACGGTCTGCACTCGCCCCACCTCGGCAACCAGCTCACCATCGACGCCCAGCAGACCATCTATGCTGGAGGAGCCATCAATGCCGGCATCAGCCTGGCCGAACTTGGGCTTGAGCACGCCACGGCGCAAGTGGATCTCACCCGTCAGCAACGGCGGCTGCTCGCCCTTGGCCAGTATCTCGACTTGGAGAAGGTGGCCAACAGGGAGCAGGTGATGCTGAGCAACATCAGTCTGACTGAGCAGCTCATCAGCAACATCGAGGAGAAGCAGCGACAAGGTCTGGCCCTGCGCAACGACGTAACGCGCTACCAGCTGCAACTGCAGACACTCCAACTGAACCTCACCAAACTGCGCAACCAGCGGAGCATACTCAACCACCAACTCTGCAACACACTGGGGCTAAGCATGGGAGACTCTATCGTGCCTGCTGACAATGTGGCGCAGCAGACCTACGCCCGCGAGGCCGGGCAATATTGGCAGCGGCAAGCCCAGACAGGCAGTCCGCAACTGCGGATAGCCGACGTGGAGGCTCGAATGGCCGAGCAGCAAGAGCGCGTGGCCAAGAGTGCGATGCGTCCCAAGGTGGCCATTGTGGCTCAGGAAAACCTGAACGGCCCCATCACCTTCGAGCTGCCACCCATCAACAAGAACCTCAACGTGTGGTACATCGGTGTGGGAGTGAGCTATCAGCTGTCGTCGCTCTTCAAGAGCAACAAGCGACTGCGCCAAGCCCGCGTGGAGACACGCCAAGCTTGGGAGCGGAAGGCTCTGGTACAGGAGCAGGTAGACAACCAGATGCAACAGGCGTGGGTGGGCTATCAGCAGAGCTACACCGAGCTGCAGACCCAGCAGAAGAGCGTGGAACTGGCGAGGCAAAACTACGAGGTGGTGAACGAGCGGTATATGAACCAGTTGGCCCTCATCACCGACATGATTGACGCGAGCAACATGCGCCTCGACGCCGAGCTGGCCGAGGTGGACGCCCGCATCAACATAGCCTACGCCTACTATAAAATGAAGTATCTGGCAGGAAGCCTTTAATAGAAATCAATACCATTCAGTAATTTCATTCGAAAACCCATGAACAAAAAACAAATAAAACGCCTCTGCAACGGCATCGTCATCATGGTGCTTGCCGCCGGCGTGGTCTACATTGCCAGCCGCTTCGTCCACATCGGCAGCTATGAATACACCGACAACGCCATGGCCCACCGCAACCTGACGCCCGTCAACACCCGTGTGCAGGGATTCATCAAGGAGATACGCTTCAACGAGTTCCAGTACGTCCACCGCGGCGACACCCTCGTGGTGCTCGAGGACGCCCAGTTCCGCCTTGCCCTGGCTCAGGCCGAGGCCAACGTCAAGGGGCAGCACTCTGGCGCGGGAGCCGTCAGCGCAAGCATGAGCACCACCGAGCGCAACGTTGAGGTGGCCGGCGAGCAGATGCGCGTGGCCAGCGCGGGAGTTGATGAGGCCCGTGTGGCCATGGAGAACGCCAAGAAGGACTATGAGCGCTATGCCGCGTTGCTGAAGAAGGACGCCGTTACGCGCCAACAGTACGACGACCAGCAGACGCGCTATGCTGAGGCCCGCTCGCGCTATGAGGCAGCCCAAGCCCGCTATAGTCAGGCCGCAGCCTCGCGCCGTGCCACGCAGACCGTCAGCGGACAGCAACGCCATCAGTTGGGTCAGCAGACGGCGGGCGTTGGCGTGGCCCAGGCTCAGCTCGACATTGCCCGCCTCAACCTGAGCTACACCGTGATTACAGCCCCCTGCGACGGCTACATGGGTCGCAAGAGCATCTATGTGGGCCAGTTGGTGCAGCCGGGCCAGTTTCTGGTGTCGATGGTCGACATGGGTTCGGTGTGGGTGATAGCCAACTACCGAGAGACGCAGATGGACAAGGTGAGGATAGGCGAGGAGGCCACGTTCACTGCCGACGCGTTGCCGGGAGTGGTGTTCCACGGTCGCGTCAGCAGCATCAGTTCGGCCACAGGCGTGGGCTATAGCGGCGTGCCTGTCGACAACGCCACTGGCAATTTCGTCAAAGTGGAGCAGCGTGTGCCCGTGCGCATTGAGCTGACCAAGGACAACAACCCCGACGATGTCAGCCGCCTGATCGACGGGCTCAATGTGGAAGTGAAAGTGAAGTTTTGAGCTGAAGTTTATAGTTATTAAGTTTATAGTTTAAAGTCCCATAGTTATCTATAGTAACTATAGTAACTATAGGTACTATAGCAACTATAAAACCTCAAACCTCAAACCTCAAACCTCAATTCTCAAGTCTCAATTCATCCAATGTCAGGGTCATTCTCCATGCCGATGTACAAGGACGGGGTGCCAAAGCCTCTCCGCCCGTGGATTTATCTGGTCTTCCTCTTCCTGTTTCAGCTTACGGGATGCTACTATCTCGGCGCGGCGCAGCAGATAACGGGCACCACAGGGCTGATGCAGACCGACGTGATGTTCATCGGACTGTGCAACGTGATAGGCGTCAACATGCCGTTCCCACTGCTGTTCCGCTTCAAATTCCGCTTCACCAACCACCAACTGCTCATCAACGCCGCTCTGGTCATAGCCGCGTGCAACTTCCTTGTCTTCCACACCACGTCGGTGCCGCTGCTCGCCGTGCTGTCGTTTCTGGCCGGTTTCTTCAAGCTCTGCGGCACGTTTGAGTGTGCCAGCAACATACAGCTGTGGATGGCGCCGGGCCGCGACTTCCAAATCTTCTTCCCCATACTCTACATCTTCGTGGTGGGCGACATCTACTTGCAGGGCTGGGTGGCCGGTGTGGTCGGCTACACGTGGCAAGACTGGCAGATGGTGAACTGGCTCTTCATCGGCCTGATGCTGCTTGTGGCGTTGGCCGTGTGGCTGCTCACGAAGAACTACCGCATGATGAAGCCCCTGCCGCTCATCTCGGTCGACTGGCTGGGCTGCGTGCTGTGGTCGGCGCTGATGATGGAGGTGGTGTTTCTCTTCGAATATGGCGAGTACTACAACTGGACCGACGGCCGTCAGTGGCGCGTGGGAGTGCTGTTCTTCGTCGTTACGCTCGGCCTCACAATATGGCGCGAGGCCTTCATCCGCCATCCTTACATATCATTAAAGGCATTCAACTACAAGACCTTGCTGCCCACGCTCGGCCTCTATTTCGTGGCCGAATGGATGAACACCACACCCAAGGTGCTGCAGACAGCCTTCACCGCCGGCATAGAGCACTGGGGCACGCTCACGTCGGCCCATCTGGAGCTTTTCGGATGGGTGGGCACACTGATAGGTTGCCTTTTCACGCTCTACTGGTGCAAGGTGCTGCGCCAGAAGTACACGCGGTTGCTCACGGTGGGTGGCCTTGCGCTCGTGGCCTATCAGGTGATGATGTACTTCCTCATCGCGCCCGACCTGCCACTCGAGATGCTCTACATGCCACTCATACTGCGTGCCTTCGGCTATGCCATCTACTTCACCGCCCTGACCATCTATCTTGAAGAGCTCATGCCATTCCAGCACTTCTTCATGGGCCTGACCATCTCGGGGTTCATGCGCAACGGCCCCGTTGAGGCCATCATAAGCGGCCTCTACAGCTATGGGCTGCGCCGCTATGTGGCCGACTCGTCGGCGATAGGCATACAGTGGGACATGGCGCAGATAGAGATGATAGCCCTGAAGCGGCTCTTCGGCCTGACCTGCATTCTGGGCGTGCTGTTCCTGATAGCTCTGATGGCCTACAACCTACAGCCAGTGCGCACCACGCTGAAGCGGATGCCGTCGTGGTGGGCGGTGGGCAAGACCGTCAGGCGCGACGTGCGCGAGGTGGTAAGCCGCCACAAGAGGGAAGGGAGGAATTGAGAGTTGAGGTTTGAGGATTGAGGTTTGAGGATTGAGGTTTGAGGATTGAGGTTTGGGTCATACGATAGGATTATCTGCGTCAAGTCCCATCTCGTGAATTAATTCTTTGACAACCTTGACATCGACAGTAGAAGCTTCCTCCTTGTCATATAAAAGCAATAAATAAACATCTCCACTGTCGCTACTGATAAGGATATTGAAGGTTATAACTCTTGCTCCTCCAGATTTACCTTTCCCTTTAGACTTGATCTGCATCCTAATCTTACGGATTCCGGGGAAAAGTTCAACCCCTTGTAAAGGGTCTTTCTTAAGACTGGAAATGAAGTCGGCATAATCCTTTTTGAAGCTTGGGTACTTCTTGTTGAGGCGTTTGACGGCCTTTGCAAAATCAGAGGTGACGCTTAAGTTAAAGCTCATCCAACAAATCCTCCGCTGTTTGAAGTTTTATTATGCCATTGCGAGAGTCTGCCACTTCCTGCAAAGCATGGCGCAAATCTTTCACCATTTGGCCCTTACTTGGCTCATTGTCCATAGCTATGGGACTTATCTTAAAACTTCCAGCTCTCGAATGCAACACAACATTCTCACCCGACTTTGCCAGATTCAGATATTTTGTCTGGTTGCTTCTGAAGTCTCTTGTACTTACAATCATCATGGTTGTATCCTTTTTCAGTTTCAATTGCAAAGGTAACAAAAACAATTTAACTTGCAATCAATTTGACTATTGTTTTTCCTATAGGAGCCGAAGTAATGTGATTAAGCTATAAAGACAGCAACGAGGTTGACAACCGAAAAAATCGGCAGCCAGCCCCGCTTGTTGTTTCTGCTGTGAAGACTCTTTACAGAGCGAACTTGTAGCCCAGAGTAATCTGGAAAACGCTGTTCTTCGAGTCAAAACCGTCGAACGCCTTGGTCAGGCCCCAGTTGTAGCGGGCGTCAATCACCAATGGCACGGTGGGCAGTTCGTAGCTCAGGCCCACAGGGATTGAGAAGTCGAACGTCTTGGCGTCTACATCGTTGCTCACGCTTGTGCCACCGTTTTTCACCTTGTAGGATGAGTTCACGTTGAAGCCCGGCTGGATGCCCAGCTTCACTGCCAGTCCCTTCACCACATATACGTTGGCCAGAATGGGTATGTTGATGTAGTCGAGCTTCACTGTTTCGGTTGTGCCGCTATCTTTGAATTTCGTTCCCTGCATAGAATAGAGCAGTCCGCCCGAGATGCTGAAGATGTCGGTGGCCTGATACTCAAGCTCTGCGCCTGCGGCAAGACCCACGCGCGGGTCGTTGTCGTTAAAGTCGGTCAGGTTGGCAATGTTGATGCCCACCTTGGGCTGCAGAGTAACCGAGCCCACCTCGTGCTGTGCAAACGATGCCGCCGAAGCGAGCATCACCATGGCTGTAAGAATGATCTTTTTCATGTTTTCCGTGTGTTTAAAACGTTAATAATGTCATTTTACATCTGCAAAGTTAGCTTTTATTTCCATTGTTGCAAGCAAAAAAGCCAAAAAGTTCGCCTTTCCAACCAATTAAATTGACATGGGTCATCAAAATGCAGCCAACCATTGCCTATGTTTTCCTGTGCCGCCACCAGTCTCTCAGCCCTTGTTTTCAGCCCATTGTAGTCTACAAAGGAATCGATGTCATCATCTTCCATCAATTGATAATCACGTTCCCATCAATTGATAATCACGTTATTTTCAATTGATAATCACGTTCGCATCAACTGAGGCGCATTCGTAAAAGAGCCACTTCCATGCCATGCGGGCGGCTCTTTCGCATAGCGGCCACGCCGCTCTGTGCTATGGTCATGCCACCCTCAATTCTCCATTCTCAACTCTCAATTCTGTTAAATTGTGCGTAAAATGTTACATTTCCATTATTTCTTTGTAATTTTACAGGCAGAAATAAAAACAATTAATAATGCACTTCAAATGGAAACTCAATGAGCCAACACAAGAGCAAAAAGACAAGGCCGCGGAGCTGGGGCAGGGGCTGAACATCAGTCCCTTGATGGGCTGGCTGCTCATGCAGCGCGGCATCACCACCGTGAGCGCCGCCAAGCGCTTCTTCCGTCCGCAGCTGTCCGACCTTATCAACCCGTTCCTTATGAAGGACATGGACTTGGCCGTCGACCGGCTAAACAGCGCCATGGGCCATAAGGAGCGCATACTTGTATATGGCGACTACGATGTCGACGGGTGCACTGCCGTGGCCTTGGTCTACAAGTTCCTGCGCCAGTTCTACTCCAACATCGACTACTACATTCCCGACCGCTACGACGAGGGCTACGGCATCAGCCGCAAAGGGCTGGAATATGCCCGAACCACCGGCGTCAGCCTGGTCATCATCCTCGACTGCGGCATCAAGGCCATCAAGGAGATAGCCGAGGCCAAGCGGATGGGCATCGACTTCATTGTCTGCGACCACCACGTGCCAGACGAGACGCTGCCCGAGGCCGCCGCCGTGCTCGACCCCAAGCGAGCCGACGACCCCTATCCCTTCAAGAGCCTCTGCGGCTGCGGTGTGGGCTTCAAGCTGATGCAAGCCTTTGCCAAGAGCAACGGCATACCCTTCACGAGGTTGATTCCGCTGCTCGACTTCTGCGCCGTCAGCATTGCAGCCGACTTGGTGCCAGTGGTCGACGAGAACCGCATACTGGCCTTCCACGGGCTGCGCCAGCTCAACCAGAACCCGAGCGTGGGCCTGAAGGCCATAATCGACACCTGCGGACTGACGGGTCGCGAGCTCACCATGAGCGACATCATCTTTAAGATAGGGCCGCGCATCAACGCCAGCGGACGCATGGAGAGCGGCAAGGAGAGCGTCGACCTGCTCGTGGAGCGCAACTTCGACGCCGCGCTCGCCTTGGCCCATCACATCGACGAGTACAACGAGCTGCGCAAGGGCGTGGACCGCCAGATGACCGACGAGGCCAACCACATCGTGGAGCGATTGGAGAAGCAAAACCACCGCACGAGCATCGTGCTCTACGACGAGAACTGGAAGAAGGGCGTGGTGGGCATTGTGGCGTCGCGGCTGACCGAAATCTACTACCGTCCCACCGTGGTGCTCACGCGCGACGGCAATCTGGCCACTGGCTCGGCCCGCTCTGTGGCCGGCTTCGACGTCTATTCGGCCATAAAGAGCTGCCGCGACCTGCTGCTCAGCTTCGGTGGCCACACCTACGCCGCGGGCCTGACGTTGCGCTGGGACGACGTGAAGAAGTTTCGCGAGCGTTTCCAGGCCTACGTCGACAGCCACATACAGCCCGAGCAGACTCAGGCCACGCTGGAAATCAACGCCAAGATCGACTTCAAGGACATCACGCGCAAGTTGCACGCCGACCTGCGCAAGTTCGCCCCCTACGGCCCCGACAATCCCAAACCCGTGTTTATGACCGACCACGTCTACGACTACGGCACGAGCAAGGTGGTGGGCCGCGAGCAGGAGCACATCAAGCTGGAGCTCGTCGACTCGAAATCGTCGAACGTGATGAACGGCATCGCCTTCGGTCAGAGTGCCGCCGCACGCTACATCAAGTCGAAACGGTCGTTCGACATAGCCTACACCATCGAGGACAATGTGTTCAAGCGCGGCGCGGTGCAGCTGCAGATAGAGGACATACGCCCGTCCGACCCAGCCTGATAATAGAATCTATAGGTAACTATAGAATCTATAGCAACTATAAAATACTATGTCCGACAAGTATCTTGAGACCCTGCGCCGCTACTGGGGCTACAGCGACTTCCGCGGCATACAGCGCCAGATCATAGAGAGCATCGGGTCGGGCCACGACACGCTGGGTCTGATGCCGACGGGTGGGGGCAAGAGCATCACCTTCCAAGTGCCGGCCCTCACGATGGACGGCGTGTGCATCGTGGTTACGCCGCTCATCGCCCTGATGCGCGACCAGGTGAGCCACCTTCGCCACATCGGCATACGCGCCGCAGCCATCTATTCGGGCATGAGCCACGGCGAGATACTCACCACGCTCGACAACTGCGTGCTCGGTGGGGTGAAGTTGCTCTACGTCTCGCCTGAAAGGCTGTCGTCGGAACTCTTTCTGACCAAGTTGCGCCACATCCGCGTCAGCTTCATCACCGTCGACGAGGCCCACTGCATCAGTCAGTGGGGCTACGACTTCCGCCCGTCCTACCTCCAGATAGCCGACTTGCGACAGATAGTTCCACAGGCACCGGTGCTGGCACTCACTGCCACGGCCACGCCGCAAGTGGTCGACGACATACAGGACAAACTGGCCTTCCACGCCGACGGCCAGGTGTTCCGCATGAGTTTCCAGCGCAAAAACCTGGCCTACGTGGTGCGCCACACCGACGACAAGGAGGCCGAGCTGCTGCACGTGCTGACCCATGTCGACGGCTCGGCGATAGTCTACGTGCGCACACGGAAGCGCACCCGCGACGTCTGCCGACTGCTTGAGAACGAGGGCATTGAGGCCACTTTCTACAACGCCGGCCTCGAACCGACACAGCGCAACGAGCGGCAACAACTGTGGCAGTCGGGGCAGAAGCGGGTGATGGTGGCCACCAACGCCTTCGGCATGGGCATCGACAAGCCAGACGTGCGCCTCGTGGTCCATTTCGATGCGCCCAGCTCGATAGAGGCCTACTTCCAAGAAGCTGGCCGGGCTGGGCGCGACGGGCTGAAGGCCTACGCCGTGATGCTCTACGACGGCCATTCCCGAACACTGCTGCAAAGTCGTGTGGCCCAGACTTATCCGAAAAAGGAGGAGGTGCGCCTCGTCTATGAGCATTTGGCCTACTTCTATCAGGTGGGCATGGGCAGCGGGGCCGGCGCAATGTTCAACTTCGACATCGTGAAGTTCTGCACAGCATTCCACCACAACACTGTGATGACCAACTCTGCCTTGCAACTGCTCGACAGGGCGGGCTACATAGAGTATGAACCCAACCCCGACTTCAGCGCAAGGGTGAAATTCCTGCTCAGCAGGGCGGAACTCGGCAGGCTCGACGCGCTTTCGCCTCTTGAGACGCGCGTGGTTACAGCTCTGTTGCGCACATACGGCGGCCTCTTCACCGACTATCAGTTCATCCACGAGAGCTATTTGGCACAGCTGACCAACCTGAAAGAGCAGCAGCTCTACAACGTGCTCAAAGGGCTCGGCCAGCGCCGCATCATCCACTTCATTCCGCGCAGCCTGACGCCATACATCCGCTATCGCCAAGACCGTGTGGATGCTGACAATGTGGTGCTCTCGCCTGAGGTTTACGACCGCCGCAAGCAGGAGTTTGAGGCGCGTATTGGGGCGATGATAACCTACTGTGAGACCTCAGACCGCTGCCGCAGCGAGATGCTGGTGGAGTATTTCGGCGAGCGGCAAACGCAGCCCTGCGGCATCTGCGACTACTGCGCCGCCCATGCCCACGATGATGCCTCGGCCAAAGGGTTGGTGCTGAAGCTGCTGGCCGACCATCAGAGCCACAACATGAAGCAGCTCTACAACCTAAACGTGTCCATGCGACATGTCGATGAGGCCTTGCAGCAACTGCTTGAAGAGGAGAAAATAATAGTCGATGGCGATGACGTGGCCTTGGCTTGACAACGATGTTATCGAAAATGACGCAGCACATTGACAACAAACAAGCACCAACTTGTAGGGGCATGATTTTAATTGCTGATTAGTCAAAACACACACAAACACACACCGAAATGATAGTATTGCTTATTTGCGACCAATTCCCTGGCATCCTGACGCCCGACATTCCGTCATACGAATGGATGTTTGAGCGGGTGCTGCACATGGCGGGCTACGTGGGCGACTTCCAAGTGTTGCAAACGTGGCAGGGCCAATTGCCAGAGCACCTCAACTCCAACGACTTGTATCTCATCAGTGGCAGTAACGAGTCGGCCTACGACAGCACGCCGTGGGTGGTGAGCCTCCGCCAGTGGATAGCCAATGCCTATTCTGCCGGTTGCCGCCTCGCGGGTATATGCTTCGGCCACCAAATCATTGCCGAAGCTCTGGGAGGACATGTGGTGCGCTCGCGGAAAGGGTGGGGCATAGGCCTTAGGTGTTCCGAGGTGGTGAATCAGTTGCTTGCCGATATAATAGGGGCAAGCAGCTTGACCCTCGTCTACGACCACCACGACCAAGTGGTCGGTTTGCCTGCCAGGGCCACGCTAACCATGGGCAGCGTGTTCTGTCCCATCGACGGCTTCCGCATTGGCCGCCAGGTGCTTACGCTGCAAGGCCATCCTGAGTTCACCAACGAGTTCATTGCCCACTGGGTAACTGACTGCGCCCCCGACGAGCCAGCCGACGTGAAGCTGGCTGCGCTGCAGAGCCTCGGGCTATTGCCCAACCAGGGCGTTGAGGCTGCCCGGCTCATGCTCAGTTTCTTTAGCGTTTAACCCGAATTGGCCATTAGAAAAAAATGATGTCGGAGACATCACCGCTCGATTACCGAGGGTGCTTGCACCCTCGGTAAGTGGGCTATCTCTTCTCCGACCCTATCGGGGTCGCCGCACTTGCATAGCTTTACAACTCCCTGACACAGAGGGTCGACCCCGATAGGGTCGATTGTTTGGAGAGCCTGTGGTTCCGTGGGTGCAAGCACCCACGGTTATCGAGCGGTGATGCCTCTGGCATCATCAGTTTCTAACGACCGATTTGGGTTTAACTTCCAGCGTTATGCCAAGGCACAAAAATAAAGAGGGCTGACTATTGGCCAGCCCTCTTTATCATATAAAAGTATCAGAGGTCGCCGCCTCCTTACTTCTCTCTTGTCAGAGGTTGCCGCACTTCTTGCGGATGTCCTTTGGCACGGCGTTCTTGTTTACGAGGAAGTCCATCGTGTTGGCCACGATGAAGTCCTTGGTCATATACCATATACCCTTGTAGTCGCCGGCCTCGCCCCATGAGTTCTTCACCATGTAGTACTCGCGGCCCGTCTGGTCCTTGGCAATGCCGTAGATGAGCATTCCGTGGTCGTCGGTCAGCTCCCAGTCGTCGTAGCGCTGCTGGCGCTGCTCCTGTGTGGGCTTCACCTCGGGTATGTTCACTCCGAGAGAGTCGATCAGGTTGTTCTTCTCCTTGCGCGTCAGGCCGAGCCACTTGGCCATGTCGGAGCCGGTGTAGCTCTTCATCTTCTTCGAGTCGATGTTGTAGGCCAGTCCTGTGCGTGTGAATCCGTCCTCGCTGACGTCGCCACCCCAAGCCACGGTATAGCCGTTCATCACGGCGTTGTCGATGATCTTGGCCAAGTCGTCGATGGGCACATTCCACGACAGCGGGTTGCGCCAGTTGTCTTGCACCTCAACGGCGAAAGCTGTCCAGAACGGATGATGGGTGTAGCTGGTGAAGCTCACGTAGTCGTTCCAGTCGAGGCCGAGCGAGGCGGCGAAAGTCTGCGGCGTGTAGGATTTGCCCTCGTATGTGAAGTTGTCCGGGCACTTGCCGAGGTAGGCGTCGAGTATGCCTTGCAGGCCCACCTTCCACTGCGACGAAAGCTTCTTAGAGTCGCTCTTGGCCACGGCATTGACGTAGGGCGACATCACTGCGAAGAACTCGTTGAAGTTGTTGAGCGAGTCGCCGTAGAGCGAGCCGGGGAATGGCATCGCATCCTCGGGGCAGATGCCATAGTGCTGGATCACGTAGAGCGGGTCGTAGGCCGAGCCGCCCTGCGAGAACTGGCAGTCGCCGTGCAGCCGCACCACCTGTATGGCGCGGTCCATGTAGGTCTTGTTGGCCACGAAGCTCTCGCAGAGGTCGTAGGTCTTGCCGGTCTTTTTCAGTATCTCGGCCTCAAAGAACGAGAGGGTGGAGTAGTCCCAGCACGTGCCGGAGCGGTTTTGGTCCTTGATGCTGGTGATAGGGTTCTCCTTCACCACCGTGAACACGGGCTTCAGCGGGTTCACACTGTCGTTTTTCTCGGCTGCGTTTGCGCCTGTCGCGACCATCGCGAGGAGCGCAAGAATTGTAATTTTCTTCATGTAGTTATGTTTGTTCATTATGTTTTTGCCTTTATAAAGCGAGTCTGAATCCCCGACCGCTGCTGTGGGCGCCTTTATAAGAGAAGAAACTGCGGACAGACACGCGCAGCACGTCGAGTGAGGAATGCCCCACTGCGCCTCCGCGCTCTATCATGTAGTCGCCACTGCTGGGGCCTTTGGGATTGATTTGCATCGTTTTGGGATACATTCCGCCCTTGTCGGCCACCACTTCAGTTACGTTGCCGCTCATGTCGTACAGTCCCAGTTCGTTCGGCTTCTTGGTGGCTACGGGATGGGAGGTCAACTCCTCGCCCGACTGGTAGTGCCACGCCACTTCGCTCACGTTGTTTGAGCCAGAGTACTTGTAGCCACGGCTCTTGCTGCCGCCACGTGCGGCATACTCCCATTCGGCCTCGGTGGGCAAGCGGAAGTGGCGGCCAGTGAGCGAGTTGAGTTTCTGGATGAATGTCTTTATGTCGTCCACAGTCATGTCTTCCACTGGCAGGTTGCCGCCCTTATACCATGACGGGTTGCTGCTCATCACTGCCTCCCACAACTGCTGTGTTACCTCGGTCTGGCCTATACGGAAGCTGCTGAGAGCCACGCGGTGGGTGCCCTCGTTCCACACGTCTATTGCCTCGGTGCCTTGGTCTCGGGTGCGTCCCATGGTGAAAGTGCCGCCCTGCACGCCTTTCATCACAAAGTTCACGCCTCTGACGGTGATCGTCAGGTCGGAGATGGCTTTGGTGGAGTATTGGGCAGTGGTTCCATCCTTCTTCTGCGGCGTCTTGGTCTGGCTGCCAGTGCTGCTTGCCCGCCTCACTATATGGTGTTTCTGTGCTGAGGCAGTGCCGGCGATGAGGTTGAGCAGAATGGTGAAGATTATGGTGCACTTCGTCTTCATATCGGGTTGTCCGTCGTCAGTTCTTATTTCTCTTTACAGTGTGCTTAACTTTCAGCACGGCAAAGTTGAGTTCTATTTCTGTCTCTGTTCCCGTGGTCTGCAAGTCGTCGCCAAACAGGTCGTCCACTATCTCGCCGCTTCGATGCATCAGCTTTTTCTGTTGTAGCTTGTCTGGACTTTTCGACATCTCGCTGATGGTTCGCGACAGTTCGCGCAGCTTTGCGAAAGCCTCGATTATGGCTATCGTCGTTTTCACAGCGCGGTCTCCCTTTAGGATGGTTGCCAGCATGTAGAGGCCTTTCTCGGTAAATGCCTTTGGCTTGGCGCGCCGAATATTATCGTTTGAAATCAAAAATTTTGATTTTAACTCCGCAACCTCCTTATTATCAATCTCAAACACGTATCCTTTGGGAAATTTGTCTGGATTGTTCTTGACGGCTTGATTTATCTCGCGAGTCCCTACACCATAAAGCCCGGCTACATTGAAGTCAAGTATCACGCCTTGTCCTCTTAGCGTGACTATCTTGTCTCCCACGTCTTCAAACTTGATTATGTTGGCCATCCTTATTTAGTACCCTGTTTCAATTGTCCTTCATAAACTCCTCGATGTCCTGCGGATGGTATGGTATGCGGTCTTTGCCTAAGAAGCGGCATCCGTCCTTGGTGATGAGCACGTCGTCCTCGATGCGTATGCCGCCGAAGTCCTTATACTTATCCAACTCGTCGAAGCAGAGGAAGTCCTTGCAGTGACCGGTGGCGCGCCATTCGTCAATCAGGGCGGGTATGAAGTAGATGCCCGGCTCGTCGGTGACGACGAATCCCTCCTGCAAGCGGCGGCCCATGCGCAGGGCGTTGGTGCCGAACTGCTCCAGGTTGGGGCGTGTCTCCTCGTCGAAGCCAACGTTGATCTGGTCGAGGCTCTCCATGTCGTGCACGTCCATGCCCATCATGTGGCCAAGTCCGTGGGGCAGGAACATGGCGTGTGCACCCTCTCTGATGGCGTCGTCGGTGTCGCCCTTGGCAAGTCCGAGTTCCTTCATGCGGTCGAAGATGATGCGGCACACGGCGAAGTGGACGTCGGCATACTTCACACCAGGCTTGGCCAGCTTCAATGTGGCGTCGTGGCACTCCTCCACCACGCGGTAGATGCTGAGTTGCCGCTCGGTGAACTTGCCGCTTACGGGGTATGTACGGGTGTTGTCAGAGCAGTAGTGCTCCAGTGTCTCGGCTCCAGCGTCGCACAGCACGAGCCGTCCGGCCTCCAGCTGCGCCATCGACGGGTTGCCGTGCATTATCTCGCCGTGCTGGGAGAATATCGTGGGGAACGACACCATCGAACCGTAGCTGTGGGCCACGCCGTCGAGCTGGCCGCCGATGTATTTCTCGGTCACTCCGGGCTTGGTGAGGCGCATGGCCGTGGTGTGCATCTTGTAGCCTATCACGGCGGCGCGTTCCAGTTCCTCCACCTCTTCCTGTGTCTTGGTCGACCGCATCTTCACCACAGCACGTATCAGGTCGATTGAGGCCTGCGCTTTCTGGTTGGCGGGGTGTATGCCAAGCAGGTCGTATATCTGTATTTGTATGTCGGCGCGGTAGGGCGGCAGGAAGTGCACCCTGCGGTGGCTCCTCAACGCCTCCTGGCAGATGGTGGTCAGCTCCTTCATCGGCGCTGAGTGGGCCACACCCACTTGGCTGGCCATGTCGCTCACGCTGTCGACCGAACCGTACCACACTATGTCGTCTATCGAGATGTCGTCGCCGATGAGTGTCTCTGTGTCGTTGTCGATGTCGATCACGCCCACAAGTCCGTCGCGCTTCTGCCCGAAATAGTACAGAAACGACGAGTCCTGGCGGAAAGGATAGTAGGCATTGGCCGGGAAGTTGGCCGGACTCTCATTGTTGCCAAAGAGGATGACAATGCCGCCACCCACGAGCTTCTTTAGCTCTGCACGGCGGCTCACGTAGGTTTGTTTGCTGAACATATTTCTTGCTTTCGTTAAATAATTGCGCAAAGTTACTCATTATTTGTCGAAAATGTGGCATTTCCTACATGTTTTAACTTGATTTTATCCATTTCAGACTTCTTGCTGCACTTTACATGAATGAATGTCTATCTTTCAGAGACATCGTAGCTATGACAACAATGGCTATTATATATAAATAATGTATTATTTCATCCATGCTTGCTTGATTGTCAACAATCAAGAAAAACATCACTTTCCTCGAATTTTTTCCGCTGAAAACTTGGAGGGTAATCAAATTTGTTATACCTTTGCACTCGCTTTCGGCTTTAAAACCGAGGCTACAAGAGAGATCTTTGAGAGATTTACATAAACAGAGAAGTAGTACAAGAAGAAGCTGTCAGCTGGCTTGCCAGTTGATAGGGTAATTGAAACCAGTCATTTTCCTTAAATACAGGAATGAAGAAGCTTTAAACTTGACGAAGGAGACGCAGTGATTTCTGGCTTGAGACAGACGAA
>CAZRSL010000021.1:0-38096 GCA_964602785.1 uncultured Prevotella sp. | reverse complement strand
CCTGGTTGACAATCATCTTGTTGATGGTGCGCTCGTTCGACATCTCGAGCGAGCCGAGGTGGGCCACGATGGCGTTCTCCTTGGTGATTTTCCGGCACGGGTATTCACAGTGGGCGGTGGTGCTGTTGAAGTAGAACAGCGCGGGCTTGTTGGGGTCATTGCTGACGAACACCACGTCGCGCTCGCCGCTGCCGATGTAGAGGGCTTCCTTGTAGCCGAGGGTGAACGTCTCGCCGCCCACACGGACGGTGCCCTCGCCGAGGCCGACATTGTAGACGCCCACCTCGCGTCGTGTGGTGAAGTGGGTGGCCTTGAGCGGGTCGATGGCCTCGAGCGTCAGCTCCTCGCCGACGGGCATTGCTCCGCCCACCACCATCCGGTCGTACATGGAGTAGACCATGTTCACCTCGTTGGGGGCGAAGAGTTTTTCTATCAGGAAGTCTCGTCTGATGCGCGCGGTGTCGTAGTGGCGCGCGTCTTCAGGATTGGCCGCATATCGCAGCTCGTAGTTTGTTTTCATTGTAGTTCTAAACTTTTTCGCAAAGATAACAAATAATAGTGTGAACCCGTGGTTTTGAACTATTAAAAAAGCGTAACGGGATGATTTTTGTTCTAACGGTAATTATCAGTAATTTGCCAGTAATTATTCGACTTTCGCAAATGGATAGACATCCGTATGCATGGTGCGGCCCTTGTGGCCGTCCGCAGCACAACCGATACGCAATGTGGATGCGGACGGCCACAAGGGCCGCACCCTGCATTAGGATGTTTTCTGCTGAATGCGGATAATCATATCCGATTAT
Organism: uncultured Prevotella sp.; assembly: GCA_964602785.1. Classification (GTDB taxonomy): domain Bacteria; phylum Bacteroidota; class Bacteroidia; order Bacteroidales; family Bacteroidaceae; genus Prevotella. The sequence goes on along the minus strand of CAZRSL010000021.1, from coordinate 37,293 downwards.
TTTCGGAGGATTAGGCGGGGCGCTGCGGCTGCACTTTCTGCTCCCTGTATTCCGACGGAGTGAGGCCCACCTCGCGCTTGAAGCACTTGCTGAAGTAGCGCGGGTCGGAGAATCCCACCTTGCCGGCAATCTCGGAGAAGGTGAACTGCGAGTTGGTGATCAGATATTTGGCCCGCTCCAAACGCACGTGGAGGAGGAAGCGGTTTGGCGTGAGGCCGACGAGGCTCTTCACCTTGTCGTTGAACACGGTGCGGCCCAGACACACCGCCGCTGCCATGTCCTCCACCTTGAGGTCGCTGTTGTTGATGTTGTCTTCGATGTATTTTGTCAGCGTCGCTATCATCTCGCGGTCGCTGTCGGCTATCTGCGGCATTTCGATGTTGGCGAGCGATGGCTTCTTGTCGATTTTGCCAAGGAGCGACTGCTGCATCAACCGGCGGCGCGAGAGAATGTTCTCCACCCTCACTTTCAGATAGTTGGCCGAGAACGGCTTGGTTATGTAGTCGTCCACACCCTCGCGCAATCCCTCCATGCGGTCGCTCATCGACGCCTTGGCCGAGAGGATGATTACGGGTATGTGGCTCGTGTTGGGGTCCTGCTTCAGGCGGTGCACCATCGTCATGCCGTCCATCACGGGCATCATCACGTCGGTTATGATGAAGTCGGGAGCCTCGGTGGATGCCTTCTCCAATCCCTCTTGTCCGTTTTGTGCCGTAACCACTTGATAGGTGGTGGAGAGTATTGACTTGAGGAAGCTGCGCAGGTCCTCGTTGTCCTCCACCACGAGCAGTTTGGTGTCTTGCTGCGGCTCGGCCTCGTCGTTGTCACCATAGTTGGAGAACACGGGAGCGTTGCTGTCGTCCACAAGATAGTTGTCTGCCTTGTCGTAGTTGAGCAGGCGGTTGACGAGGTCGAGCATCTTTCGGGCGTTGCGCTGCACCATTTCGAGCAGCCCGCGCTCGTTGTCGGCGAGTTTGGCCGTGCGCAGCACCTCGGTGACTGGCGAGCCTATCAGCGCAAGCGGCGTGCGCAGCTGATGGCCTATCTCGGAGTAGAAGTCGTTGCGCAGTTTGGTCATCTTGCGGTCGAGCTGAAGCTGCTTCCGCCCGTTCCAATAGCTCAGCAGGCCCCACGCCAATAGCAGAATGGCCAAGGCCAGCAGCACTTTGGCCCAGATAGTCTCGGTGAACACGGGGTTGACGTGGATGGTGAGGGTACGCTCGTTGGGCTGCCAGATGTCGTTGTTGTCGGTGCTGCGCACTCGGAAAGTGAATGTGCCGGCCGGCAGGTTGTTGTAGGAGGCGCTGTTGCCGTAGGGCGTATAGTTCCAGTCCTTGTCGACGCCCTCAAGCATATAGGCGTAGTGGATGTTGGAGTGGTCGTCGTAGTCGAGCGCGGCAAACGAGATGGTGAGCGAGCGTTTGTCGGATGGCACTTCGATGCGGTCGGCGTTGAGCACCATCTGTGCGTGTTCGTCGCCCTGGAAGAGCACGCTTGTGAACACGATGACGGGCTTGTCGCCGCGCTCAGAGAACTTGCGCAGGTTGGCCGTGGCCAGTCCGCCGAGTGCGCCGAGATATAGATTGCCAGTGGCGGGGTCGTAGACGGCCTCGCACTCAGTTAGCACGAGCTTCTGGCCCGACTCGTTGGTGGTGAACACGCCGGCCGGCTCGTTGCCCGACGACACGCGGTCGAGGCTCTGCTCGCGCACCACCCACAAATGGCCTTGGCGGTCGTCTACTATCGACTCCATCACGCCCTCTGAAGCGTTGAAGCCGTCGGCGAGCGTCAGTTTCAGCTGGTTGGCCAGCAGGTTGCGCGACGTGATTTTCTGCAGTCCGCCCGTGCGCGACGCCACATAGACGGTGCCGTCTTGTGCCGGCAACACGCACATCACGTCGCTCGAAAGCAGCGATGTGGTGTCGCCCTCTATTCTTGTGGTCTGGTAGAACCGTTTGAAAGTTTTTTGAGAGCCGTCGAAGGTGACAAGCCCGTCGGTTGTGGCCATCATCACCACTCCACTGCGGTTGCGGGTGATGCGCCTGATCTTTTCGAAGTCGTGCTTTGGATATGGGAGCAAACCGTTGGAGGAGTTGGCAAACGACCAACCCTTAGCCACCTGAGTGGCCACGTTGAGGCCGCCACCGTAGGTGCCGATGAGCATACGGCCATCGGGCAGTTCGAGGAAATCGTAGATGTCGCCGTTGTTGAGCGTACCGCTCTGGCCGTGGTTCTGTGGGGCTATGCGGCTGATGCTGTGGCCGTCGTAGATGACGATGCCCTCGCCGCGCGTGCCTATCCACAGGCGGTGGTGGCTGTCGCAGTAGAGCGACCTGACTTTCTCGGCCACGGCCACCGATTGCTCAGTCAGCCGCCCGTCGGGGCTTAGGAACATCGGCTTGTCGCCTTGTTTGGCTATCATGGCCACCTTGCCGCGGTTGTTGCCCACCCAGATGCGGCCTTGCCGGTCGAGCGCCAAGGCGCGAACCTCCTGGTTGTCCTCCACAGGTGTGAAGTGGAAGCGGTATGGCTTGAACGTGAGCATGAGTAGCGAGTGGCCGTCGACAAGCCACAGGCAATTGTCGCCCTTTTTGAAGCAGTGGTGGATCTCGCCCATGGTGAAGTACGGCACATCCTGGGTGGCGAGCTTGTAGGGCACTATCTGGTTGGAAGCCCCGTCGTAGTAGCCAAAGGCGTGGCTGGCAGGGGCGAGCCACACGTTGTGGTCGTTGTCCTCGAAGAATACGTTGCGCTCGCTAAGAGTGGGCACAAACGACGTCTCCTGCCGCTCGCCCACCATTTTCGCACTGCCATTGGCCACGACAGCCACTCTGCCGTCGGAGGTGAAGCCCCAGATGCGCCCCTGGCTGTCAATGAACACCTCGTTGTAGGCTGTGGCCAAGGCTTCAGTGGTCAGGCTCTTGACGGTGCGTGTGCCCATGTCGATGCGGAACAAGCCGCTGCCAGTGGCAATCACCAATTGACCGCGGGCGGTCTCCTTCAGGTCGTTTATCTCTATCGACCCGGTCTGAAGCGACACGACACTGCCATTCTTGTCCTGGTAGAGGCCAAGGGCGTGGGTCTGGCGGTTGTAGAGCAGGGTGTAGCTCTGTGTGGCGAACACTTGGTTGTAGGGGTAGCGGCGGCCTGTGCCGTCAGGATTGTAGAGCATGAGCGAGTGGCGATAGGCCACCCACTCGTTCTGCCTCGGGTCGGCTGTGATGTGCCTCACCTCGGTCTCGGTGTCCTTGGTTCCAGTAGCCACGAGTTTGGTGTCGGCCTTAGTGCTGATGCCATTGCTCACGCGGTAGATGGTCTGGCCGTCGCCCTGCCACAGCATGATCCACATATAGCCGTCGCGCCCGATGTAGTATTTGCTGTTGTCGAATGTGGGAGTTTTGCCGTCGAAGATGATGCTGAGCACGTCGGTGTATTGGCAGCGGTGGGTGTCGTAGCGGTAGATGCGCTGGTAGACGGTGTTGCACCACAGGTTGTTGTCGGAGTCGAAGTCCACCTTGAGCATTCGGTTGGCACGGAAGATGTCGAAGCCCATGCTCATGCTGTTGAGGCTGTGGAAGCTGTAGCCGTCGTAGTAGCTGAGGCCGTTGACGGTGGCGAGCCATATCAGGCCGTTGTGGTCCTGGTCCACTTCCGACACCACGCTGGTGCTCAATCCGTCCTCCAGTCCGAACGTGTGGACTGTGCAAGTGGGCTGAGCCTTGGCTGTGGCCATGCCGAGAAGCAATAGCAACAGCGTGGAACAGAAGTGGATTTTGTGCTCCATTAGCTTGAATTAGGTTTTTATCTGTTTGCAAATGTAATGATAATTTTCGATATTGCAAACAGATAGTGTGTTTTTTACGTTTTTAAACAAAAAACGCGACAAGCAATTGGGCTATTATGACCCTGACGAACATGCCCAGCGGATAGACCGTGGCATAGCTGACGCTTGGCGTCTCGCCCTTTATGGTGTCGTTGGCATAGTCGAGTGCCATAGGGTTGGCCATCGAGCCGCACATTATGCCGGTTATGGTGCCGAAGTCGAACTTCTTTAGGCGCAGCGCGATGTAGCCCACTATGACCACGGGCACCACCGTCAGCACGAAGCCCAGGCCCACCCACATCAGACCCTCGGGGCGCATCACGGTGGAGAAGAAGTCCTTGCCGGCGTCGAGGCCGAGGCATGCCAAGTAGAGCGCGAGACCCAGCTTGCGCAGCATGAGCGAGGCTGAGCGCGTGGTGTAGCTGATGAAGTGCATCCTTGGGCCCAGTGCACCCACCAGTATGCCCATTATTATCGGGCCGCCGGCTATGCCGAGGCGGATGGGGCTGTCCATGCCGGGCAGGCTGATGGGTATGGTGCCGAGGGCCAAGCCCAGCACCATGCCGAGGAAGATGCTGCCGAGGTTGGGCTCGTTGAGCGTCTTTACGGAGTTGCCGAGGAAGTTTTCGGCGGCGTCGATGTCGTTGGGATGGCCCACGAGGATGAGGCGGTCGCCGTATTGCAGCCGCAGGTCGTCGGTGGCGAGCAGTTTCACGTCGCCACGAAACACTCGGCTGACGTTGACCTTGTAGCTTAGCCTGAGGTGTAGCTGGCCGAGGCGGTGGCCGTTGAGTGCTGTACGCGTGAGCACTATGGCTCGGCTCTCCACGTTGTTGTCGATGTGATCCCAGTCGATTTTCTCCTTGTTCCAGTCCTTGGCTATATGCTTGCCGAACAGCAGCTCCATTGCGCTGGCTGAGTTCTTGTTGGTAACCACGAGCAGGTTGTCGTTCTTGTAGAGGCAGGTGTCGGCCTTGGGCAGTATCACTTGGCCGTCGCGCCATATTCGGCTAATGATGAACTTGGTTTGCGCCTCGTGGGCTATGTCGCTGATGCGCTTGCCGTTGAGCGCGGGGTTCACTATCTCGTACTGGCCGATGAAGGTGTGGTCGTCCTCGTCGGGCATGTCCACATGGAGGTTCTCAGGGCGGACAAAGAACTTGCGCAGGAATATGATGGCCACTATCACGCCAAGCACGCCGAGCGGATAGGTTACGGCGGTGGCAAGGGCTGCCCGCTGTCCGCCAAGCCCGAGATGGGCCAGGGCCGACTGGGCCGCGCCGAGGGCCGGGGTGTTGGTGGTGGCGCCGCTGAGCACGCCCACCATGTCGCTCATCGGCACGTTGAGAGCGTAGGACATGGCGATGGCCATGGCCGTGCCGAGCAGTATTATGGCCAATGACCACAGGTTGAGGGGCATGCCCTCGTGGCGCAGCGAGCCGAAGAAGTTGGGGCCAACGTGCAGTCCGAGCGTATAGACAAAAAGCACAAGGCCGAATGTCTCGCAGTAGTCGAGCATCTTCTCGTTGACACTGAAGCCCAGATGACCCACGAAGATGCCGAAGAAGAACACAAAGGCTATGCCGAGCGAGATGCCCCCAAACTTGACCTTGCCCAAGGCCAGGCCGCAGGCGCATATCAGGGCTATGACCACCACTGCTTGCATGGCGCTCTGGAGCGTGAACATAGCGTTAATCCAATCCATAGCTTTCTCTATATTTCGCTCAGATAGCGTTCCAAGGGTATGCCCCGGTTCTTGTCGTCGTTGTCCTTGTTGAGGTCGATCAGCCGGTAGACGCCATCCATGGCCTTGCGCGTGCTCTGCTTCAGCGGTTCGCCGCCCAGCAGATGGCCGATGAGGATGGCCGAGAAGATGTCGCCCGTGCCAGGGAAGTGGACGGGTATCTCGGTGTAGGGCAGGAAGAAGTACTCACCCGTGGTGTGGTTGTAGCCTGCGACCGACGTCTGACTGTCGATGTCGATTGAAGTGATGAGCGCCGACTTCGAGCCAATGGCGTGCAACTCGTCGAGCATCTTGGTGGCCTCGTCGCGGCTGACGCCAGCGGGGTTGTAGGTGTTGCCCGTCAGCAGGCAGGCCTCGGTGTAGTTGGGATAGCACAGGTCGGCCACGGCTATCATCTCGCGCATCACGCCAAGCAGCTCGTCGGCGGCCATGCCGTTGTAGAACTGCCCCTCGTCGCCCATGATGGGGTCGACAAACACGAGCGTGCCACCAGCGGCCTGCTCGCGGCAGAAAGCGGAGATGATGTTGGCCTGACGCTTGGAGGGGATGAAGCCCGTGGCGATGGCGTCGAAGCGGAAACCGAGCTCGTGCCACACGGGCAAGGTCTGGCGGATGTAGTCGGTGGTCTCCATGAAGCCGTATTTGCCATACTCGAAGGCATTGGAGATGAGCGTGGTGGGCAGATTGTAGGTGGGCACGCCCATATACGACAGTATGGGCAGCATGGCGGTGGTGGCCACCTTGCTGTAGCCCACCATGTCGGCCACGATGAGTATCTGCTTCTTCTCCATTACTCTGTCTGCACAATAGTTTTCGGGTGCAAAGGTACACAAATTCGGCAATACCGTGAAGAAATATTTGCTCAATCGGTCGAATATCGTTAACTTTGCCATTAAAATCAGAAAAACTACGACCATGGCAAACAAGAAAGTTTTTGTCTCAGGCTGCTACGACTTGCTCCACAGCGGCCACGTGGAGTTCTTCAAGCAGGCCGCACAGTATGGCGACCTCTACGTGGGCATCGGCTCTGACAAGACGATACAGCACTACAAGCATCACAAGACTGTCTACTCCGAGCAGGAGCGGCTCTTCATGGTGAAGAGCATACGCTACGTGAAGGACGCGTTCATCAACGACGGCGACGGGGTGATGGACTTTGTGGGCACGGTGGAGCGGCTGCGGCCCGACCGCTTCGTGGTGAACAGCGACGGCTCGACCGAGGAGAAACGGCAGTTCTGCGAGCAGAGAGGCATAGAGTACATCGTGCTCGACCGCACACCCGAGCCGGGACTGAAGGCCCGCTCGTCGACCGAGCTGAAGAAGTCGCGCAGCATGCTGCCCACGCGTCTCGACTTGGCGGGCACGTGGATCGACCAGCCCTATGTGAGCTGTCTGGCGCCGGGATGGGCCATAACCATAAGCCTGGAGCCTACGTTCGAGATACGCGAGCGGTGCGGACTGAGCACGTCGACACGCAATGTGATCAAGAGCATCTGGCCCTATCAGCTGCCCAACATGGATCCGGAGACGCTGGCACGCCTCGTGTTCTGCTTCGAGAACAACCCCGAGCGCGACGACGGCATAATAAGCGGGGCGCAAGACGCGATAGGAATATGCGTGCCGGGACTGTGCCGCCACTACTACGACCAGCGTTTCTGGCCTGAAAGGATAGAGCGGTGCGACAAGGAGGACATTCTGCAGTGGCTTGAAAGCCACCTCTGTCTGCTGCCGATGGAGCCGCGCACGCCGGGCTACTCGGTGGTGACGGGCAAGGACATAACCAAACCGAAGGTGGAAGACTTGGCCCAGGCGGCCGACGACTGCTGGCAAGCCATTATGCAACAGGACTACGAGGGCTTCGCCATAGCCTACCGCAGCTCGTTCAGTGCTCAGACGGCCATGTTCCCCGCCATGCTCAACGACCGCGTCAACGCCCACATAGCCCAGTGGAGCCACACCAAGGGCGTTAGGGCGTGGAAGATGGCTGGCGCCGGCGGCGGTGGCTATCTGGCGCTGGTGGTCGACAATGCACCGGAGTTCTGCCAAGAGCACGCCGAAGCCATACCCATCACCATACGGCGGCCGGGGATGTAACAGCACGGAGGATACGAAAAAAGCTTCTAAAACTTAGACTGTCTGAGTTTTAGAAGCTTTTGCTTTTTTGTGTGTTTATTCCGCTATCTTCCAGTCGTCGATGCAGCGGCGCTGGCGTGAGAAGTTGACGCCCACCTTGTACAACCGTCTCGGGTCGGCGGCGAAGGGCCTGGCGTAGCCCTTCTCCTCTATCTGCCGCAAAGCGGCGTCGGCGTTTTGGTCGTACTTGAACTCGAAGATGTAGATGTAGTCGCGGGTCTTCACCGTCATATCGACGCGCCCGTCCGAGATGGTGCGCTCCACTTCGGTGTAGAAGCCGAGCATCTTCGAGACGAGGTAAAAGGCGTTTTGGAAGTAGAGCTCGGCGTCGCCCACTACACGATAGTCGGTATCGGCGAACATCGTCTCCATGCGCCTCATGAACTGCTTGGGTCTCCCTGTTTCCAAGTCGCGGACGAACTGGCCTATGAACATCGGCCCCTCATTGCCCATATTGGTGTAGAAAGGTAGCAAGTATCGTGTAAATCCCTCCTCCACCTCCTCATTTGGGAATCCGAGGGTGTAGAGCTGGAATCTTGGGTCGTATCCTTTTATTGTCAGGTAGCCGCTCTGGTAGATGGTTGGGATTGGGCTTTGGTCGACGGAGTCTATGGAGTTGAGCATGTCGGATGTAACCTCCTGCCCAGTCAGGTCTGGCAGCCGGAAGTTGTCGCGCTGCAACAGCTGCACGAGGAACGACGGCGTGCCCGTCTCGAACCAGTAGCTTCCGAACTCGCCCGTTGCGAAAGTGTTGAGCAGGCTGAATGGGTTGTACACGCCCGTGCCACCCTGCCGGAAGTGGTAGCCGTCGTAGCGTTGCTTGAGCCGCAAGCATGCCTCGTCGTGGCTGATGCCGTTGGTCTCGGCCAAGTGGCTGATGCCCTCCTCGAAGTTCTGGTGTATCTCCTCGTCGGTGATGCCGCATATTGTCTGGTAGCGGGCGTCCATCGAAATGTCCATCAGGTTGTTGAGGTCGGAGAACACGCTCACTTTGCCAAACTTCGTAACGCCAGTCAGGAATGCGAAGCGGATGTATTTGTCCTGAGTTTTCACCACAGAATAGAACGCCTTGAGCGTGCTGCGAAACTCGTCTTGCAGTTTCTTGTTGGTTATGGCCTGCAGCATCGGCTTGTCGTATTCGTCGACGAGTATTACCACTGGGCGCCCCTCTTTCTTGGCAATGCGCTCCACCAGCCCTTTAAACCTAAGCTCAAGGGTGGTTTCAGAGTGGAATGTGCCGTAGCGGGTCTCCAGTTTGCTCAAGAAGTCGTCGAGCACATGGTTGAGGCTTTCCTCTGATGCGTATTTGCCCGTGTTTAGGTCAAGATGCAGAATGGGGTAGGCAGTCCAATCCTGCTCCAACTGCTCAACGGCCAGCCCCTCGAACAGTTCGCGCCTCCCACTGAAATAGGCCGCCATGGTGGACATGAGCAGCGACTTGCCGAACCGGCGCGGACGGCTGAGGAAGTAATATTTCCCCTCGTTTGCAAGTTTGAAGATAAGGGCGGTCTTGTCGACGTATGCGTAGCCGCCCTTGCGGATGCTTTCAAATTCCTGTATTCCTATTGGGTATTTCATGGCACAACGTGTTACACATTGCAAAGCTACACAAAATTATTTTATGCGCCAAATAAAAAGCCCACAATGCGCTTGTGGAAAGTGCTTTCGCAACTGTCCCACAGTTGCGGCACGTAACGTCCCACAATTGTGGGCAGAACGGTTCACAATTGTGAACCACATCGCCCTCAACTGTGAGCCGTTTTAAATATCACTTCATGTACCACACGCCGCCGGCACAGACCATTGGCACTGCCACCTGCTCGGAGTCGCCTTCGGCATACTGGAAGCCAAGGATGGCTATGGCAGTGCTGTCGGACGGGTTGAACTGCGAGCCGCGCACGCTGACCGACTTCAGCCCGCCATGGTCAGTGCTCTGCTGCCCCATGAACATACGGGCGTTGTCGACCAGCTGACGGCGATAGGATCTTGGGATGGAGTCGTTGCGGATGAAGCCGTCGACCCACTGCTCGGGCTTGCCCTGGAGCAGGTATTCATAGTAGACCTTAGCCGTCTGGGCGGCAATGTCGCCCGGATTTGGCCCTTCGCTGCGGTGGCAGGCGGAGAGGCTTGCCACCGCAGCGATGAGAAGCATTATCTTAATCTTCATTTCTGACGTATAAACACATTGATTGGGCAGCCGTGGAAGTTCCAGTTATGTCGGAGCTGGTTCTCAAGGAAGCGGCGGTAAGGCTCCTTGACATACTGCGGCAGGTTGGCGTAGAATACAAATGAGGGTATCTGGGTGTTGGGCAACTGCGAGCAGTACTTTATCTTGATGTATTTGCCCTTGATCGACTGCGGCGGCGTCTTCTCGATGATGGGCAGCATCACCTCGTTGAGCTTGGTGGTGCCCACGCGCAACTTGCGGTTCAGATAGACCTGCTTGGCCGTCTCAAGCACTTTGAAGATGCGCTGCTTGGTGAGGGCTGAGGCGAAGATGATGGGGAAGTCGACAAACGGTGCCATGCGGTTGTGTATGGCCTGTGTGAAGGTGTCGATTACCTTCTGTGTCTTGTCGGCCACGAGATCCCATTTGTTAACCACCACCACGAGCGACTTGTTGTTCTTCTGTATCAGCTGGAATATGTTCATGTCCTGCCCCTCGATGCCTCGAGTGGCGTCGAGCATGAGGATGCACACGTCGCTGTTCTCGATGGAGCGTATGGAGCGCATCACGCTGTAGAACTCCAAGTCCTCGGTTACCTTGTTCTTGCGGCGGATGCCGGCGGTGTCGACGAGATAGAAGTCGAAGCCAAACTTGGTGTAGCGGGTGTAGATGCTGTCGCGCGTGGTGCCAGCAATCTCGGTGACGATGTTGCGGTCCTCGCCCATGAAGGCGTTGATGAGGCTCGACTTGCCCACGTTGGGCCGCCCCACCACCGCGAAGCGCGGTATGTCGTCGTCCACCTGCTCCTCGGGCGTGTTCTTCAGTCGCTCTATGATCAGGTCGAGCAAGTCGCCCGTGCCGCCGCCTGTGGCCGCGCTGATGGGCTGCGGGTCGCCGAGGCCCAGCTTGTAGAACTCGGCCGCCTGATAGGCGTCGCCGCTGTTGTCGATCTTGTTGGACACGAGGATGATGGGCAGTTTGGAGCGGCGCAAGATCTTGGCCACGTCCATGTCGAGGTCGGTTACGCCGGTCTCGTTGTCGACGAGAAACAGCACCAGGTCCGACTCCTCAGTGGCTATCATCACCTGGTCGCGTATGGCCTCCTCGAAGATGTCGTCGGAGTTGACCACCCATCCGCCCGTGTCTACCACCGAGAACTCATGGCCGTTCCACGTGCACTTGCCGTACTGGCGGTCGCGTGTGGTGCCCGCCGTGTCGCTGACGATGGCGCGGCGCGTCTGCGTCAGCCTGTTGAAGAGTGTCGACTTGCCCACGTTGGGCCGTCCCACTATTGCTACTAAGTTTGCCATTGTTTGTTTGATTACTGAAGTTTAACATTCTTCGGCCCTCTCATCCCGCTGGACGGAGAGTATGCTCTGCATACAGTTAGAGCCTTTTATTTAATTTCTAATTACGAATTACGAGTTACGAATTTCTAATTACGAATTTCTAATTACGAATTACGAGTTTTGAGTTGCAGGTTTTGCAATTCGGGGCACGGGTAGCTAATCTTGATATGGAAGTTATAGGCCATACGAAGCTTCCTAATTCTTAATTCAACATTCAACATTCAACATTCATTCCGGGTCATATCCGAAGTTGCGCAGCTCGCGCTTGTTGTTGCGCCAGTCCTTGTCCACCTTGACGAAGGTCTCCAAGTAGATGTGCTTGCCGAAGAACCGCTCCAGACTGTGGCGCGCCTCGGTCGACACCTTCTTCAGGGCGAGGCCCTGGTGGCCTATGATGATGCCTTTCTGGCTGTCGCGCTCCACGTAGATCACGGCGTTGATGTGTATCTGCTTCGGCTCTTCCTTGAACTGCTCCACCACCACTTCCACGCTGTAGGGGATCTCCTTGTCGTAGTAGCGGAGTATCTTCTCGCGTATTATCTCCGAGACGAAGAACTTGGCGGGCTTGTCGGTCAGCTGGTCGGTGTCGAAGTAGGCCGGGTTCTCCGGCAGCAGCTCCTTGATGCGCTTCAGCAGGGCCTCGGTGCCAAACTTGTTCTGTGCCGAAATGGGCAGTATCTCGGCGTTGGGCAGCAGCCGGTGCCACTGCTCCACTATCTCCACGAGGTGCTGTTGGTCGGTCAGGTCGATCTTGTTGACGAGCAGTATGACCGGGATTGTCATCTGCGCCACCTTGTCGACGAAGTCCTTGTTGCGCTCGGGGTTGTCGTGGACGTCGGTAACGTAGAGCAGCACGTCGGCGTCCTGCAGTGCCGACTCGGAGAAGGCGAGCATCATCTCCTGCATCTTGTAGTTGGGCTTTAGCACGCCGGGCGTGTCGGAGAACACTATCTGGCAGTCGGGTTCGTTGAGTATGCCCATGATGCGGTGGCGCGTGGTCTGAGCCTTGAAAGTGGCTATGCTTATGCGCTCGCCCACGAGCTGGTTCATCAGCGTCGACTTGCCCACGTTGGGGTTGCCCACTATGTTTACGAAGCCTGCTTTATACATTTTATTATTATGTGTGTGATTCTATCTGAAAGAAGCGCATCGTTCCTCTGTGTAAGAGCGGTGCGCTTCTTTATGTTGTTGTTGGCCCCAGTCGGGCTCACTTCTTGGCCGCCGTGGCGTCGCCGTCGTAGGCCCACTTGTAGTAGGAAGCCCCGTGGACGAATCCTGCGCCGAAGGCCGTGAAGATGATGTTGTCGCCCTTGCGGAACCGCTTCTCGTTGTCCCAGATGGCCAGCGGGATTGTGGCCGAGCTGGTGTTGCCGTAGTGCTCGATGTTGATGAGCACCTTCTCCAGTGGGATGTCGGCCCGCTTGGCCACGGCCTCGATGATGCGGCGGTTGGCCTCGTGGGGTATCACCCACTTCACGTCGTCGGCCGTCAGGTTGTTCATCTCCATGATCTTGCCCACGTCGTCGCTCATGTCGGTGACGGCGTAGCGGAACACGGTGCGCCCCTCCTGATAGAGGTAGTGCAGCTTATGGTCGACGGTGAACCTCGAAGGCGGACAGACCGAGCCGCCCGCCTTCATGTGGAGGAAGGGCAGCCCCTTGCCGTCGGTGCGCAGGTAGGAGTTCTGCACGCCGATGTTCTGCTCTGTTGTGCCCTCCACGAGCACAGCTCCGGCGCCATCGCCGAAGAGCACGCACGTGGCGCGGTCGGTATAGTCGACGAGCGACGACATCTTGTCGGCGCCGATGACGATGATGCGCTTGTAGCGTCCGCTCTGTATCATCGACGCGGCCATGTCGAGAGTGTACAAGAATCCGCAGCAGGCGGCCTCCAGGTCGAAGGCGAAGGCGTTTTTCAGCCCCAGCTTGCCCAGCACGATGCTTGCCGTGGATGGAAACTTGTAGTCGGGTGTGGTGGTGGTAACGATGAGCGCGTCGATTGAGTCGGGGTCTGCCCCAGTCTTCTGCAGCAGCTGCTTGGCGGCCTTGCGGGCCATGTAGCTGGTGCCGAGGCCCTCCTCTGTCAGTATGCGGCGCTCCTTGATTCCCACGCGGGTGGTGATCCACTCGTCGCTGGTGTCAACCATACGCGACAATTCCTCATTGTTGAGGACGTAGTCTGGCACGTATCCGCCAACACCGGTTATTATCGCGTTGATTTTCTCCATTACTCAGCGACCTCTTTCACCACGGCAAGCTTGCCACGATAGTATCCGCAAGTGGGGCACACGGTGTGATAAACATAGTAGGCGCCGCAGTTGGGGCATAATGCCAGTGTGGGCGCTACTGCCTTGTCGTGGGTTCTTCTTTTGAGTGTACGAGTCTTTGACTGTCTTCTTTTAGGATGTGCCATTTCAGTGTGTTTTGTTTTAATTAATTGTCGTTCTTCAGTTTCGAGAGGGCAGCCCACCGCGGGTCCACCGGTCCGTCGCCTTCCACTCCACTTCGGATGGCTGAGTGCTGCTCGAGCACTCTTATCATGGCAGGGTCGCACTCTCCAGGATTGTGGACGTGCCTGACAGGAATGGCGAGGGCTATGAACTCGTAGATGATCCACGCCACGTCGAGTATTCCTTCGTCCTCGTCCACGGTCATGAAGTCATCGTCGCCGGAGTTGCCTTCTCCGAGCTTGGCGTCTATCCGGTTGTCGGCCTCTATCGGCAAGTCCATGTCGGCAAGGCAGCGGTCGCAGCCGACCACCACTGTGCCCTCGGTGTGGAAGCGCAATGTGAACACGCGGCCCACGCGGCTTATCTCCACATCGACATGCACGCTGCCGCACCTCGGCTCATCGACCCCCACTTCTGCGAAGTAGTCGCCGTCCAAGTCGAAGCCCATGGTGCTGATGCCCTCGGGCAACGCTTTCAGGTCGATCTTGAATATCTCCAAGTCCATTTGGGTTGCAAAGTTACTAATATTTCCCGATATAAAAAGAATTAATTGCCAAAAATTTGTTATACCACATGAAATCAGCGGCTTTGCAGTCATTTGATTCGTATGAACTACCCGAAAGAGTTTATGTTATGGTTTCTTTTAAACCAGTACTTAAAAATCGGGTCTACGAATGAATACTCCTTTCCATTTTTCTCCACGATGTCTTTCTTTATCAATGTTTGCTTGTTGCGGCTGACAGTCTGTGGAGCACCAAGAGAATACTTCGCATTGACATCCTGAGCACTGAAATGACTCTCCCCATTGGCAATTGCTATGAGCATATTGACTTGTGAAGGTGAAAGTCCGTCTACATCTGCCTCAAAGACAGGAGAGTTGGTGTCAACAAGAAGTGTTGTCTGCTCGTGGAATATCTGTTCCGTGACTTCAGTTTGTGTTCCACTCCACACGAAGAAACTCAACTGTTGCACATACCAACTGTGACATTCTGTTATGTCGCAGATTCTGTTGGCAAACTCCTCAGAGATACTTTTGCCGGTATTCTTGAAAGTTTTAATAATATATGGCACCCAATATTTTCTGGCTATCTTCTTCAAATAGAACACTTGTCCAAAGCGGTAGAAAGGATTGTTTGAGTTGTTGAAAATGTCCATCATCATGTGGCGCTTGCTGCCATAAAGACAATAAGTAACATCCTCCTGTTGTTGCCAAACGGCACGCATCATACCCTCCACCCTTTTCCATTCAGGCAATAAGGCGAGTTGCTGGAACTCGTCTATACAGACTATCACATGATAGCCATGGGCCTTTGCCAATGTCTCTGGCAAATTCAGTATATCCTCCGCGCTGCGCTCTAATGGCTTTATCTTCAAGTCAAGCGACAAAGCATTGACCGGGTCGCTTTGTAAGGTTATGCTTGGTGTCAGTGAAGGGATATATTTCTTTATTATCTCTATCCCCTTTTCCAGAGTATTGCCTACGCCACTTATGACAGCCGATGCAAAAGCGTTATAGAAATCAGTCTCGCTATGGATCTTGAACGCGTCAACAAAACAGGTCCTGACAGTCCTGTCCTCTTCACGAAGCTCACTCATCGCCACTTTGACCAACGAAGACTTTCCCCAACGGCGTGGAGACACAAGCATGACATTCACTCCATTTCCAAGGAATGTTTTCAGTCGCTTCCTGTCTTCTTCCCGGTCTATGAAATTATCTTTCGTGGCAAGTTCGCCGTAAACAAAGGGTCTCTTCATCTTGATGTTTTTCTTGTAGCAAAGGCAAATGTACAAAATATCACGTAAGTGTGAGTCACGTATATGTGATATTTACGTTGTTTTAACACTACATTCTGAGGAAAGGTGTGGCTGCCTTAACCTAAGACCACGTCCTTATAGCACTTCGGCTTATCTTTCGATTTTTTTCAAAACTCATTATATTATGGAAACAGTGGGAGATTCTTGGGCCAATCAAAGCGCTTAAGAGTCATACAAAAAGTGACATTTTCATCTATGTTTGACAGGCTTATGCCCATTCTGCTGAGATATTGCTTTTGTATGTCGAAATTAAGCCTTTTCTTTATAAAACGACGGCTGTAATTGCTCTCATCCTCAAATGGCAGCAACTTGCCTGACTGGTAGAACACCCATCGCGGATCGTCCCTGTATGCCATGACTATTCTTTCCTCACCATTCTTGTCAGTGTATAGCATTTGCGACATAGTATAATCTGTCCCATTAGAAAATGCCCATTGAAAACGTTCGCAGCCTAATTTACTTTGTAAGAGATTACATAAAGTATAATATCCGTCTATTAGGTTTGAAGAGAAAAAAATCAAATCTGGATAGTTTGAGCTAACCCACCAACTGAATTCTCCAAAATCATTATTATAAGGTGGATCAAAATACCTGTCGAGATGTAAAGTTGTCTCTTTTATCTCAACACATTTTTCTGACAGATCATCAGCAAAATTAGTGTCGATAGTCTCATTGAAACTTTTAAGTGTGCACCCCTTAAAAAAGGTGAGTGTCATAAATTGGAAATTCTCTTTCATATTGCTTTTGTCTGGTTAATAATCCGTTATAACGTCCTTTATATCCCAATAACATCCACGCTCAGTTTAAGGTAAAGGCTGTTTTTTCCCTCTATCTTTGAATATTTGATTAATCAGCCTTCTTAGCTTCAAAGGGAAGTAATAACATTTATGAGAAAAAATATCATATCCTTTGGAAAAGCGATAGTATCCGTTATGATAATAGCAGTCTGGAGGAAAAGGAAATAACCACCCGGAATTGTAGTAATATAAAATTTCCTCTCCATTAGATTTGTAAAAAACAATCTTTCCCTCAATGTCCATTAGAACTTTGCCCTCCTTGCAAATCTTTTTATGGTTGAAAGCTTTTACAAGCTTCTGTAATTGATTTTTATCTGTTATAGAAACAGTATCAATCCCCATTCGGTAATATTCAAAGTTGTGTGGATATAGCGCAACAACAAGTTCGTTATACCAATAAGTACCGACGATAACCGTAATACTTATGATGTCGTTATTCTTAGATTTCCCTTGTGATGAAAGGGGAAATAAGAGACACAGAAGAAAAACTATCTTTCTCATGACGTTATAATAGTTGAAGTGTAGTTATGGTCTTGGTTTTATCTCGATTTCATCAATGACATTAGGCATTTTAGGGGATTTCTCCATATCCCGCTCATTAGAAGTGCTGCTTGTAGTATAAAAGTAGAATCCTGTATGGCTTGACCTTGTTGTCTCCCCCTTTTTTATTTCATCCAAAGCTTCTGCCGTTTTCTTCTCAATTCCATTTATCACATTTCTTTCTTCTTTATTTCTAAAGTTTAAATCTGACGTTTCTTTATCCTGCATCCATTGCTTATGATTGTAAATAGCATTTTCCGCATGGCCAAACTCGTGATTCAATATTGTGGCTGGTGAGAGTTCGGCATTGTCGACAGACAAGCCTATGTTGTCATACCAGTAGATGGTGTTGTTATCATGTCTGTATTCAGAGGAATATTCTGAGGAAATGCCCTCGGCTATGTAGATAGTAACATTATCATCTTTTTCAAATTTCTGTATAATGTCTCCAACACCTCTCTTAATCAGTAGTTGCTTGGCGGAGTTGAAGTTTTCTCTGAATTTTTGCGAAACACCGGAGGCGAACTCAATTTTCATACCGTCCATATCAACCAAATTCATCGGATTGTTACCGCACATCGCATACGGGCTGAGGTGGTAGTACTTCTCGGCCATCGGGTCGACTGACGTCCATCTGCCGACGAGCGGGTCGTACATTCTTGCGCCGTAGTCGTAGAGGCCGAGGCCGTGGACGGGGTCGAACTCCTTTCCGTTGAACTTGTACTGCTGCAGCGTGGGGTTGATGTCGTTGCTGTTGTGGGGGCCGAACGTGTTGCCGTAGGGGTAGTAGTGGCTCACCTGCTCAGGGGTTCCGTCCTCGCCCTGCACCACACGGATTGAGCCGAGGTGGTCCTTGACGTAGTAGTGCCAAGTCATGGAGAAACTGTCACCGGCCGCCTTGATGTCGGCATAGCCGCCGTCGAGGAGCAGCGCTGAGAGTGTGTCGTTCCTGGCGATGAGGCCACCGTCCCAGTGGTCTGTAACGTTTCGGCTCAGCACCATCGAAGAGTCTATCTCCATGGTCTGCCCCATCGCCACGCGCGCGTACGGCACAGCCGTGGTGTGCACCGTGCGCAGCTTTCGCCCGTCGGCGGTGTAGACGTACTCCGTAGTGCTGCCGCTTGTGAACTGCACGCGGCGCGGATGGCCAAGGTTGTCGTACTCCACGAGTGCTATGCCCCTGTTGGCGTAATGGAAGAACGCATACATAAAGACTTTGTACGACAAGAAAGTACTGTTATCTTTCATTCTAATAATCAATATGGAAATAAGAGAAAAGTTGGTCAAAACAAAGCTCTTCAAGAAATCTTAATGAAATATCAGAGCATGATTTATGCCCAATGCACCATTCTTCTATTTTATTTAGAGAAGTTTGTTTTATGTCCCATTCATGAATATCCCAACCGAACGTGTCGTTTGCTAAACCAATGATTACATAAAGAAAGCTATAGTCGTCCTTGTTTTTTATATGATAATAACCTTGCTTATAATTCTCGCTTCTTTTGATGGAGCCTATATGATATTTGTAAATAGATTTAAAATCTATTACTCCACAGTCTAATTGATTATTTAAATAATATAGGGATAACATAAGCTTCAGCTTATCGCATTTTAGCCTTTTTATTGCGTTGGGGCGAAACATTTTCTGTATCTTAGCATTAAACAAGCGGGTTATCTTGTATTTCTTTTTAATAGTAAAGTGCCTTAAGTCCATATAATCCTCATGCGTTAATTCTAAAGAGCAATCTTCAAGAACTTTAAACCGAAACTCGTTTGGGAACTCATTATAAAGCATCCATAAGAATATTATGGAATTGTTATTTGTAATGATAGCTGTATCTTTAGCTGCCATCAAGCTGTTTAGTCTCCCCAATTCTACTTCAAGCAACCTCTCGCATTGGGATTTACTGCTAATTGGGGGAATAAGCAATACTATGATAAAGACAATTCTATTTAGTAATGTTGCCATATTTAATATCAAGAACAATTGTTTTTACATTATTTGTCAGAGGATTTACTCCTTTGATTATAATTGAATCACCAGCTATTACTCTTTCGTTGAAAGGTATGTTATAACCTGATTCCGTCATAGCCGCCTCTTTCACACTTGCCCTTAAATGGGCAATGTTCAACAAAGCGCCTTTTACCTGAATTTGATATTGTTCATATAATTCGTGTCCTAATGCTGAGCCTGAATTGACTATCTCTCGATTTCCAATGTTGAAAATGTCTTTGATGTCGATTTTTCTTTTGTCGGCATTTCCAATAATTACGTCTTGTGCACCTTCCACTACATTTACCTGCGTGTTCTGTTTGTCATCTATTATATCATTAAAGACTTTATCATATCCGTTTTGTGTGTCAGCCTTGTGTGTGTAAACTATTTGCCCTTTTGAAAGCTCATACTTACTGTTAGCGTATTGGTTCATTATTTTGACAGTTAACGCCAGAGCACTTTCTGAACCAGTCAAGGATAGACTATCACCCGATAAATCTATATATTTAAAAGGATTTCCACCGCACATCGCATACGGGCTGATGTGGTAGTATTTCTCGGCCATCGGGTCGACTGACGTCCATCTGCCGACGAGCGGGTCGTACATCCTCGCTCCGTAGTCGTAGAGGCCGAGGCCGTGGACGGGGTCGAGCTCCTTTCCGTTGAACTTGTACTGCTGCAGCGTGGGGTTGATGTCGTTGCCGTTGTGGGGACCTAACGTGTTGCCGTAGGGGTAGTAGTGGCTCACCTGCTCAGGGGTTCCGTCCTCGCCCTGCACCACACGGATTGAGCCGAGGTGGTCCTTTACATAATAGTGCCACGCTAAGGAGCAGCTGTCATCAGCAGCCTTGATTTTGGCATAGCCGCCGTCGAAGAGCAGTGCTGATAGTGTGTCGTTCCTGACGATGACGCCGCCGTCCCAATAGTCGACCACGTTTCGGCTCAGCACCATCGACGAGTCCAACTCCATGGTCTGCCCCATCGCCACGCGCACGTACGGCACCGCCGTGGTGTGCACCGTGCGCAGCTTCCGCCCGTCGGTCGTGTAGACGTACTCAGTCGAGCTGCCGCTTGAGAACTGTATGTGATTAAGAGTTGTCATTTTAAACAAAGTCTATTTCGATTTATATAAAGGCCATTCAAGTCCTCACATGAGTATATATTATTAACCTGGACATATTTTTTATAGCCTTCATCATCCCATGACAAATCTACTCCATAAAAAGTAATATAGACTTGTACTCCTGGCAAATATTCATAAAGGGCTGGCTGTAGTTTCGATATGAACCGATCGCCTTTACGAATTCTGACATCTCCCTTGCTTTTGACACCATCATAGTGGCTGAATAATTTAAAGATTGTATCATTGCGCACGGCATATATTAAATAAACTTCATTCTTCTCTCTCTTGGTTTTGTAAACAGTGTAAAAACTTTCATCACTATGCTCCGAAGTTGTAAGCAGATCCATTCTTGATGTGCAACCAAAATAGGAAATCAATAAAGCTACTAATAATATTTTTTTCATTTTCCCAATGTTTGAATTATTTTTTCCTTGTTTGAGTTCTCGTAAGGCTTAACAAACCACTCCACACTTTTAGCTTTAAATGGGTCTGTTGTTATGCTCCCATTGGCATCAAGAAGTCTTTCGTATACAGGAGGCTGATATGTAGCTTTCTTATGAGACTGTTTGTACACCGAACCTTTTTCGTTTGCTTTGGGGCTTGACCGTTTTTCTTTATAAGAGATTGTTGCTCCTTCGTAGGCTTCTGATAATTCATGCATTATGAAAGTGCCTTTTCTGGTGAATTCATCCGCCGCTTCTAACACATAGGGATTTACTTCCTGGTTGGCTACAACATTTGTAACATTACCGTCAACATCCTTTTTAACAGTATTACCCATAAAAGCCCCTCCTATAAAAAGATTATTTGTTGATGTAATATTGTTGTCTGTAGTTGCCAAATTAACCAAGACATTAGAATCGTCAATGTATTTGATAACTCTCCTCTCAAATTTTGTTAGATGATCTTTGTTGTTTATAGAATAACATAAATAATTAGCTTCATTCAAAGACAAGACTATGTTATTTCCAACATATGTTTGTAATTGGCTTACTGCCATAGAAGATAAGAGACCAGATATTATAACTTCTCTTCCATCGTTGTCAACAAATAATATAGGGTTGTCCCCGCACATCGCATACGGGCTGAGGTGGTAGTATTTCTCGGCCATCGGGTCGACTGACGTCCACCTGCCGACGAGCGGGTCGTACATCCTCGCGCCGTAGTCGTAGAGGCCGAGGCCGTGGACGGGGTCGAGCTCCTTTCCGTTGAACTTGTACTGCTGCAGTGTGGGGTTGACTTCGTTGCCGTTGTGGGGGCCGAACGTGTTGCCGTAGGGGTAGTAGTGGCTCACCTGCTCCGGTGTGCCGTCCTCGTTTTGCACCACACGAACTGAGCCAAGATGGTCCTTGATGTAGTAGTGTTGCTGCCTCCTCATACTTGAGCCTTTAGTTTGGTTTTTGGTTAGATTTGTTTGCTATGCGGTGAGCATAACTTTGAGGCAAAGTTACGATTAATATGTTTCTAAAGCAAGCATTTCTATGACTTTTTTGCAGAAGACGACGATTGGCGGACGGCCGCCTTCAGCTCGATGCAGAAGGTGGTGCCCTTGCCCACGGTGGAGCTCTCGACGTAGATGCGCCCGTGGTGGTATTCCTCCACAATGCGCTTGGCCAGGCTTAGGCCGAGACCCCAGCCACGCTTCTTGGTGGTGAAGCCCGGGCGAAACACGTTGCCGATGTCCTTCTTGCGTATGCCCTTGCCCGTGTCGCTCACACGGAGCATCACCTTGCTGCCCTGCTCGCTGAGGGCGATGGTTATGGTGCCGGCGGCTCCGCCCATGGCGTCGACGGCGTTCTTGCAGAGGTTCTCCACCACCCACTCGAAGAGGCTGCCGTTGAGCATCACCCTGACATCGTGGTCGGGCATCCGGCGCACTATCTGCACCTTGCGCGACGTGCGGCGGTCGATGTAGTCCACCACATGGTCTACCACCTCGGTCAGGCTCGTCTCCACCGGCTCGGGTATGGAGCCTATCTTCGAGAAGCGGTCGGCTATCAGCTGCAGCCGCTTCACGTCCTTGTCCATCTCGGGTATCAGCGTGTCGTCGGGGTAGGTCTCCTTCAGCATCTCCACCCAGGCCATGAGCGAGCTGATGGGTGTGCCGAGCTGGTGTGCCGTCTCCTTGCTCAGTCCCACCCACACCTTGTTCTGCTCGGCGCGCTTCGACGTGAGCAGGGCGAAGATGGCGATGACGACGAAGAGCATCACCACGCCGAGCTGGACGAAGGGATACCACTGAAGCCGCTGCAGCATGAGCGACTCGCCGTAGCAGACGTGGATGAAGTCTTTGCTGCCCTTGCCAAGGCTGATCTTTATGGCCTTGCCGTCGGCAAGCATCTTCTTGCCCACCTTCTGGGCGAAGGCGAGGCTGTCGGCATAGCTCTCGCCCTTGGCTCCGAGGTTGCGGAAGAGCTGCGCCCGCCCGTCGGCGTCGAGCACCACCACGGGAATGGTGTGGTTCTCGTTCATCACCCTGAGCACCAGGTTCAGGTCGGTGTTCTCGTCGGCCATGTTCAGACTGCGCATGGCCTCGGCCCATACCTCCATGCGGCTGCGCTCTTCGGCCTCGAGGTCGCGCGTCAGGTAGTGGGACACCACGAGCGAGGCCACGGCGATTATCACCGCCGCCGCCACAAGTAGTATCTTCACTTGTCTGATCCGGTCAGTCCACTGCATATCAGTTATATAACGCCGCCAACCCGCTTTTATTGCGCTGCCAGCACGGAGTGCTTTAATTTGGCCGCCACAGTGCCGCCACAGTGCTGTATGATGGCTGTGAATAGGCCGAATTGGAGGCTTTGTTCCATTTTGCGGCACGTGCCGTGAATGTTTTTGGCACGTGCCAAAAACATTTCTTACACGTGCCGCAAACGTTTTTGACACGTGTCGCAAATGTTTTTGACACGTGTCGCAAACTCGCAAACGGCTTCAATGACAAACATCCGTGGCCGCCACGGGGGCGGGCCACGGATGTTCTCGGGACATCGGGGTGTCTGGATTAGGACGTTCCAGACGCCACTACTCAGGCAGCATGGTAACCTCTATCCTGCGTTTGGCTTGCAGGAGGCGGGCTGCCATCTGCTGTATGTCGGCTGGGCTGACGGCCTCGACCATGTCGAGGTAGTTGTCGTCGAAGTCGACATTATGGCGCAACAGGTTGTAGAGCACGTAGTTCCAGTAGTCGTTGGTGATCGTGGCCTGGCCGTATTGCTTGGTCAGATACTTCTTCACCTTGTCGAGGCTGCTGTCAAGTGGCCCCCGCTCGGCGATGTTCTGTACCTGGCGGTAGACCACAGGGATGAGCTCGTCGTAGCGGTTGGGGTCGCAGGTGAAGCTGATCTTCATCAGCGTGGTGGGCGTGCTGCTCTCAACGCAACTGGCCGACACGCTGACGCCGTAGACGCCGCCCTTCTCCTCGCGCACGCTGTCGGTGTAGGCTATCTGCAGCACGCGCTGCAGCACGTCGAGGTCGAGGTCGGTCTTGGAGTTGTAAGGCTCTTGCCATGAGTAGAAAATGCTCACGTTGGCCGTGGGCGTCTTCATGGCGCGGTGGAACAGGTGGGTAGCGTCGCCCGCCTGCACTTGCGGATAGGTCTTGGCGAAGGTCTCGGTCTTCCCCGTCGACGGCAGCGAGGCCACATAGCGGCAGAGCAGAGGCCGGATGGAGTCGAGGCTGATGTTGCCTATCAGTATCATCTTGAAGTTGCCGGCGTTGCTGAAGCGCTCCTTGTAAATCTGGAGTATGCGGTCGTAGTTGACACGGTCGAGCGTCTTCAGCTTAACGGGCTGCACGCGCGGGCTGTTGCCATAGACGATGGCCACGATGGAGTCGTTGTAGGTTACGCGCGGACTGGCCTCGCGGTTGGTCAGGAACGAGCGCATGCGGTTCATCTCGCCTTGGAACGCCGTGTCGTCGCGCCGAGGGGAGGTGAAGTAGAGGTAGAGCAACTGGAACATGGACTTGGCGTCCTTCAGTGCCGAGAAGCCGCTGATGGCTTGGGTCTCGTCGCCCACAGCCGGTTGCAGCCTGACCGTCTTTCCAGCCAGTATCTTGCCGAGGGTCTCGTCGTCGAAGTCGCCCACGCCGGCTTTCTGTATGGCCGTGCTGATGAAGCTGAAGTTGGGCACGTCGGCGTCGGGATAGAGCGATGTGCCGCCCTCGCCCCAGAAGCGCAGCGTCAGGTTGTCCTTGTCGTAGTCGGTCTGCTTGAAGTAGACTTTCACGCCGTTGCTCAGCGTCAGCTCGGTGGCTCCGTGGGCGTAGGGCTTCTCCGCCACTATCGTGCCGGCCTTGGGCTCGTGGCTTATCAGCTCTGTGGGCACGTCGCCGTCGGCGTAAGGCTCGTAGGTGCGGGCTTGCGCCTCGGTCACATACTGCTCCAGCCCGGCCTCTGATGGCACTTGGAACTCCGGCTTGTCGGGCGCGTAGACCACCAGCACTTGGTTGCGGTCGGTGATCACGGTCTTCATGTAGCTGTTCAGCTCGTTGAGCGTAACCTCAGCGTCGAACTGGTCGGCCAACTGCTTCTGCGTCTCGGCGCTGAGCAGAGGCTCGAAGTCGAGGAAGTTGCGCTGGGCGCGGCGCACGTACCACGAGTTGCGGCGGTCCAAGCGGTTGTTGTAGAGGCGGTCGTTATACTTGCGGACGAAAGCCTTGGCCCGGTCGAGCTCGCCGGCGGTGAAACCGTGCTGGCGCACCCGCTCCACCACGCCCACGGCTGCGTCGAACGAGCCGCGCACGTTGTCCTGCCTGACACCGAACGAGAGGGCGAAGGCGTCCTTGGTGCGCGAGATGAAGAACTCGCCGTTGCGCGACGACGCACTCAGGCAGGGCGGCACGGCGGCCTTCTGCATTTGGTCGAGCCGCTCGCCCACGATGTAGCTCATCAGCTGGTCCATGTAGCCGTCGCGCTGGTAGGCCACGGTGTTCTTCTCCTTGTCGGGCGTGGCGTCGCGCTTCATGTAGAGCGTGGCCAGCATGATGGGCTGCTCGGCGTCTTTCTTCACCGCCACTATCATCTTGCCGTTGTCTGGCACGGGGTAGTACTCGCGCCGCGCGGGGTTCTTGGGCATGGGTATGGTGTCGAACATGGCGGTGATGCGCTGCTGCATCTTGCCTACGTCGATGTCGCCCACCACTATTATGGCCTGCAGGTCGGGGCGGTACCACTTGTTGTAGTAGTCGCGCAGGTCGTTGTAGGGGAAGTGGTCGACTATGTCCATCGAACCGATGGGCAGGCAGTCCTCATACTTGCTGCCCTTGTAGACTATCGGCAGCACCTCCTCCATGAGCCGCTGGGCCGCCATGCCGCTTCGGCGCGACCGCCACTCCTCGTGTATCACGCCGCGCTCCTTGTCGATCTCCTCGTCGGTGAGCAGCAGGTAGTGGCTCCAGTCGTGGAGTATCAGCAAAGTGGAATCGATGACGCTCTCCTTTGTGACTGGCACGGCGGAGACGTGGTAGACGGTCTCGTCCACCGACGTGTAGGCGTTGAGGTTGGCGCCGAACTTCACGCCGTGGCTCTCGCACCAGGGCACTATCGAGGGGCTTTCCTTTGTGCCTCGGAAGTTCTGCGAGCCGTTGAAGGCCATGTGCTCCAAGAAGTGGGCCAGCCCCCGCTGGCGTGGCTCCTCAAGAATGGAGCCCACGCGCTGGGCGATGTAGAAGTCGGCTATGCCCTTCTCCTTGTCGTTGTGGCGGATGTAGTAGGTGAGTCCGTTGCTGAGCTTGCCCGTTAGGAAACTCTTGTCCTGCTCCACGGTCTGGGCCTGCATGGCCACGGGCGACAGGAGCAGCAGCAATAGGCTGATAATGGGTTTGTTCATTGTTGTTTGTGTGTTATGGTTCATAATGTTGTTGTGTCAGAACTGGCAGCCGACGGCCACCCGTGCTGTGGTGTGGTCGCGTTCGCTGACGTATTCCTGGCCGCCGATGCCGTTGGCCTTGCGTGTGGAGGCGGCGACGTCGACGTAGGTCTTGAGCCTCGTGTGGGGGAATACGAATGAATATCTCACCCCCAGACCTGCCTCGTATTGCGGAGCAGTCAGCCAGCGGTACTCGCGCATGAGCCACACGGGCATCGTGGCAGGAAACTCCTGCTTGTCGCTCGGCGTGGCCATGGTTCCATCGTCGGCCGGGTTGCCATGCCCGTAGAGGAACGAGCCGTCGGCGCGCAGGCTCAGTATGCCCTTGCTGAGCAGCAGGTTGCGCTCCAGACCGAGGCTCAGCTCGGTGTTGTCTAAGTGCTGGCGGCGATAGTAGGGATAGAGATACGATGTCTGGCGGCGGTGGCCGAAGGTGGCGGCGGCGGTGGCCTTCCACAAGGCCATGTCGCCTCGGAGGCCGAACCACCCGGTGTAGGCGGCGCGTGTGGTGGCCCACACCTTGTTGGCCGAACGCTCCGGGTCGAAATACTGATAATAGGTGGCGCCCTGCTCGTTGATGCTCGAGCGGTAGTGGCTCATGCGGTTCACCAGGTTCTCGGCGTCGACGCTGAGGTCAAGATGGTGGACAGAGCGGTCGAGGTTGAGCTGTAGGCGTGTCTGGTAGACGTAGGTGTGGCTCGAATGGCGGGAGTAGAGTATGGTGTAGGGCGACTTGCGGCCATAGTAGCCCTTGCGGTAGGCCATAGAGAAGTTGTTGTACCACGACAGTCGCGGGCTCAGCCGCCACTCCGCCTGCACCGCGAAGCCGTTGTAGTCGTTGACGTAGGGCTGCTCGCGATACTGGTCGGTGAAGCCGTCGCCGCCATACTGCTCGATTGTGCCCATGAAGGCGCCATAGTCGATGAGCGAGATGTAGGGCTGCTCGGTGCGGCCGTAGGTGGAGAACTGCACGCTCTCGGTGTTGCGGTGGTAGAAGTAGTCGGCGCCAATGGTAACGGGGCCAATGGGCATCTGTGCGCCCACCGTCAGCACCAGGTCCATCAGCTTGTTCTTGTGGCGCAAGTCCTTGTATTTGGCATAGTTGGCGGCGGTGTAGTCGGCGCGGATGCCTACGGAGAGGCCGCGCCACAGGTCGACGCCCACGCCGCCAGTCAACTGGTAGGTGTCGAGATGCTTGCGCCCAAGGTTGGTTGTGGAGTCCTCAACGAGGTTGAACGGCGACCGCTCGGGGGCTATGAGATAGGAACCCGACATTTTCTGGCCGGTGAAGTTGCTGTACGACATGCGGCCGTAGCCCACCACGCGGCGCGACATGCGGTAGACCGACTCCACCTCGGCGCCGGCCTCTACGGTCTGCTTTGAGCCGCTGTAGTTGGTGAAGCCGCCGTGGCCAAGCTGGCCATACACTTCGGCGCGCGAGATGCTGCGGCTCGAGAAGCGCGTCAGCCCGGCGGGGTTGTGGCTCGTGGTCCACACGTCGCGGTCGGCCACGAGGCTGAAGTCGCGGTAGAGTATGGAGTCTTGGGCTGAGGCGGCAAGCGCGACGCTCAGGGCTGCAAGCAGTGATAAAACCTTTGGGTGCAAGGAAGTTGGATGTTAAAAAGTTGTGAGTTGAAAGTTTCATGCAGGGGCAAGCCCTTGGAGCCGCCCCTGCCATGCAGTTGTCATCATTCGCCGCGCACGGAGAACTTCTGGCGCTCGTGGAAGTCGTTGGTGGAGTTGTTGGTGTCCATGTAGACTATCTTCGCGCCGTTCTTGATCGAGGCTTCAGCGTCGATGCCGTTGGGGTCGGTCGATGTGTCAACGCCGAGGCTGTAGTTGTAGACCAGCTTGTCCGAGTTGCCGCTGATGGCCTTGGTGGCGTCGGCGTCGACATTGCGGTAGAGCGAGTGGCCGAGGCGGTTGGTCAGTGTCACGTATCCGGCGTCGATGTCGGAGGTCAGTCGCTTGATAGAGCTGTCGACGTAAGTCTTAGCCCATACTTCCAAGCCGTCGATCACCCACGATGTTGGAATTCTGAGGCAAGCGTTTACGGCATTATGAGTCTGTTTAGGAGCGTAGGTTATGTTGTTAGCGTCGTTGCCATATTCTGTTGGCGTTGTGCCCTTGGTCTGGAAGATGAAGAATCCAGGCGAGGTCACGCTCAGAGGCCAAGCCGTGGCCTGTCCGAACTTGACGGCCTTCAGATAGTGGGAGGTGGGGATGACATCAGACGGGGTGGGATAATATGTGGTCTGGCTGTAGCCCGACTCTGGGTCATACATGGTGTAATAGTCCTTGTTGGCATAGTTGACGCTCTGGCTGTAGGTCTGCGTGTTGTCGATGGCGCCCATGCAGCTCACCACAATCTGCGAATACGGCTCCAGCACCAATGGCTGCTGGAAGTACCATATACCATTGGAGGCGGGAATGAATGCCGAGTCGGCGTAAACCAAATTGCCGTCCACTTGCCAATAGTTGATGGAGTGGCCGTTGTACGGGTCGATCATTCCCACGCAGAGGTTGTTGACCACAATCTCCTCAGGGCAGTTGTTGTAGAGTACGAAGCCCTTGTCCATCTGGAAGTAGCTTGAGCCGGTGTTGCGGGGGCATCCGCCGTTGTAGAGCTCCTTGATGATGAGCTGGTCCACGTTCTTGTCCTGCAGCGTGTCGGCGGTGTAGGTGACGTTCTTGATGTCGAGCACGTTGATTTGCTGCTGTGTTCCGTCGGTCTGGGTTACCACCATTTTCCATACGGCTTGTGCGTTGGCTGTGGCTGTCATGGCGAGCAGTGCCACGAGTGTGAGTATAATCTTTTTCATTGTTGTCGTTGTTTGTTTTGTTATGTTTTGTTGGGTTGTGTTATCTGTTGGCTATCTTGAAGCTCTTCGACGGAGTGCGCAGGATGTAGATGCCCTGCGGCAGAGTGCCGATTGACACTGAGGCGCGGCCCTCTCCGTCGGCCACGCTCTGCTTGACGAGGCGTCCGCCGATGGTGAAGATTTGCACGCGGTCGCCACTCTTGAGGCCTGTAACCTCGGCTCCGGTGATTGAGATTTGCGGGCGCACGGCGGGCGAGTCGTCGGTGCGCACGGTCTTGATGCCCGTGGCCACGTTGATGGTCTTGAACCGTTGCTCCTTGATGCTGTCGAGGCTGTAGGTCAGAGTGTCGCCGCCCACCGTTATCGTGGTCTCAGAACCCTTGTAGGTCTGCACCGGATAGTTGGCGAGGGCAAACGTGACGGTCTGGCCGTTGGTCTGCTCTACCACAAGATAGCAGTCGTTCTGGGCCGCGGCGGGCATCGCCAAGGCCATGAGCACTGCCATCATTGCGAGTTTGATTGTTTTTTTCATGTTGGTTGAATTTATAATGTTAATGGAATATGCGTCTGCGCGACATGCTCAGCTTCAGGCTGACGTGGTCGGTGCTGTCCGACGACACCACCACCTGGCTCATTGTGCCGTTGAGCATGTAGCGGTAGCCCAGCGTGTCGACGGTCGACGAGCTCGTTACGCCGTATATGCCCGAGGGCACGGCGAAGTGGGCCGCGCCGGTGGCGTCGGTGGAGTCGACGAAGATTGAGGCCGTGGAGCTGCGCAGCTCCACCCTCGCGCCGGCGTAAGGCCCCACGGGGCTGTTGTCGGGATAGACGAGGTTGACGGTGAAGTGGCAAAGCTCCACCTCCTCGTCGTAGCTGCACGAGGCCGCCATCGTCAGCGCCAAGAGGGCTATGAGTATCTTTGGTTTCATATCTTCAGTTTCAGTGAGAGTCCGTAGTAGAAGCTGGGCACGTAGCCGCTGCCGAATAGCGACGTGTCGAGGTCGGTTTGCGACTGGTGCACCGTCTTCATCGTGTTGAGGAAGTTATTAGCGTAGAAGCTGACGCTCACGTGGTCGCCTATCTCCTTCGTCACGCTGAAGTTGGCCGAGTAGTAGGCCGAGATGCGGTTGGGGTTGAGCGTGTAGAGGTAGTTCGACCGCACCACGAGCCGCGACAGGTCGTTGTAGAGGGCGCGGTCGTTCTCCTGCGCCCACTGGAACCGCTCGGCGAATGGTATCAGCTCGTCGGGCTGTTCCCACGTGGAGTAGTAGTCGGGATAGACCACCACATATTTGTTCTCCGCGCCGCTGTAGGGCTGGCCGAAGAAGTCGCTGCCGTCCTCCAACTCGTAGCCCCGCGTGCGCCCTGGCAGCTCGCACTTGGCGCGGCGGTAGTTGTAGAGCGAGGCCTCCACGCGCAGCGCGACGATGAGGCGTATCTTCGGTATGTGGGTGGTGATGGTGGTGTTCAGGTTGCACTGGCGGCTCTCGAAGCCGTTGCTCACCGAGGCCGACGCGTCGTAGCTGGTCGACGTGCTGTTGCCGCCGGTGTAGTAGCCTATGTACTGGTAGAGACGGCCATCGGTCATGCGGGTGTTAAGGCCCAGAGGCACGTCGGCATACACCGTCTGGTCGACGCCCTTGTAGCAGTAGTAGTTGCCGTCGAGGCGTATCTGCGTGCGCAGGGCGCGTATCTGGGCGAAGTCGACTATCCACTCCAGTCCCCATCGTTTCAGCGGCGACGAGTTGACGTACTTGGTGTTCGACGCATAGGTGTTGCGCTCCTGATAGTCGAGCACCACGGGGGCCAGCCGCCCGGTGGCATCGGTAACGGTCACCACGCCGTCCTGGCTGATGGTGAACTGGCGGTCGGCGACTGGGATGCCGCACTGCTGCACGGCGGTGGGGGTGGTGTATTTATAGGTGAACGGGGTGAACACCGACGTGGCCATGTAGGAGTCGAACGAGCGGCTGTACCACGCCGAGAGCGAAATGCGGGCCACGCGGGTGTCGATGTCGACGCCCACGTCGGTCTGGTGGCTGTACTGCCAGCGCAGGTTGGGGTTGTAGACTGCGCTGGTGGGTATGGTGTAGTAGGCGTAGTAGGAGCGGTTCTGCTCGTCGGATGTCGACGAGAACGCCAGCCTGTCGCTGTAGACGGGCGAGGGGTAGAGCACCTGGAACGATGGCAGCTTGACGGCCTTGCCCCATCCGGCGTGCACGCTCACTTGGCGCACGAAGTCCTTGTGCTGGCCGCGCCAGACGTAGCGGCCGTTCATTCGGGGCGACGCGCTGCCGACGGTGCCGTAGTCCGACCCGCTGATGCTCGTGATGTCGCCTCGCAAGCCCATGGTGAGCGACAGCTCCGACCGCTTCGACAGTTGCGCCGACAGCCTGTCCTCGGCATACGGCGCAATGTTGAGCATCGTGGGCAGGTCGTCGTAGCGGTACTCGCGCCACGTCGGGGCGTAGCGCATGTCGTCGTAGTAGGTGCCACGGCCTCCGTTGTGGCTGCCTGACAGCTCGGCGCCCGCCATCACGTGGTTGCTCAGCCACCCACAGCGGCTGTTCTGCTCGGCCTTCAGCTTGAAGTTGTAGCTCAGGGGCTTTGAGTCGTTAAACCGCTTCTCATACCAGTAGCCCGTGGGGCCGAGCACGATGGCGGCGTTGGGGTTCACGTCGTAGTCCTCGGCTATGTGGTAGCCCTCGGTCAGGGCGTGTATCAGCGGTTGGGTCGACGCGCTGCTCTTGTTGGCGTAGGCCTCGTAGCGGCGGTCGGAATACGACACCGAGCCTGAGGCCGAGAGCGACGTGAGCCATTTGCGGTTGAGCAGCCACTCAGCCGAGAAGTGGGCCGAGAAGGCGTTGTCGCGCTGCTTGGTGTAGTCGTCCAGGTCTTCGTCGGGGTCGGCCTCTGAGTTGTAGCCGCCCACGTTGCCTGTCAGTCCGAACGTGAGCGTCAGAGGCGTCGTCGAGTGCATGAACACATTATTATAATTAAGGCTGAAGGCGTTGCGCTGGTAAGCCGTGTGGGGCGAGGCTGCGTCGCTGAACGAGCGGGCGTGCTCTATCGAGGCGTTGAGCAGACCTGCCCTGTGGCCCAGATCGAAGCCCTTGCTCAGTGCTATCTGGTGCGTGTGCTGGTTGATTTTGCCCTCCACGATGTAGGGCGTGCGACCGCGGCGCGTGTTCACGCGCACTATGCCGTTGGTCAGGTCGCCATATTCCACCGACGGTATGCCCGGCACTATCTCCACGCTCTCTATATTGGCCGTGCCGATGTTGCGGGTCGAGGCTCCGGCGGTCTCGCCCAGTGTGGCGTTGTTCTGCACACGCACGCCGTCCACCTCTATGGCGGTGCCGAAGGTGCTGTTGCCCTTCTCGCCCGAATAGCTGCGCAGCCCGAGGCGCGAGTCGTCCATCAGCGTGGAGTTCACCGTCTTGCCGCCAGGCAGCAGCGAGGCCACGTCGCTCAAGTTGAGCACCTGCTGGTTGTCCAACGCCTGGCGCCCGATGGTGTAGCTCGTGGTGGCCACGTCGGTGCGCCGCTGGGCCACCACCTCCACCTCGTCGAGCTGCAGGTTCTCCTCCTTCAGCTTGATGGTCATGTTCCTGATGTCGCGGTTGATGGTGATGGGCATGGTGCGGGTGGCGTAGCCGAGGCACTGCACTTGCAGCTCGTGGCGGCCGCCGCTGAGCTGGTGTATGGCGAAGCGGCCTTTCTGGTCGGTCACTGCCCACAGGCCGTTGTCCTTGATGAGTATGGAGGCAAACTCTATTGCGCTGCCGTCTTTGTCGTTGACGATTCTGCCGCTCAACTCGTAGCTCTGGCCACGCGCGACGGCGGCAAGAAGCAGCAATAGGGGTATGATGAGAATTGACTTGTAACGCATAGTCGAGGTGCACATATCGTGTGCGCTGCAAAGTTAGCTACTATTCGCCATACCCGAAATACCTAAAAATGGGGATTGTGTATCGCCATTATTAGGTAGTGGAGCTGCTGTTTTAGGTCGTAAGCGGCATTCTTTTGGGGCGGTTCTGGCTCCGCAATCAACGGCTCACAATTGAGGGCTGTAACGTTCCACAATTGTGGTAGCAACGTCCCACAATTGTGGAACGTTACAGCCCTCGATTGTGGAACGATTGCAAAACCACCACTTTCGAACCCTAATAACAGTTTCAGAAGTTATGCAATGTCCCGTGATCTAAACACATTCCAACATGGGGCATGATTTGTCATGCCCGCCATTGGCAGGAATTCAGTGCTTCGAGGGTGTGTCAAAAATGAGGCCGGAGGCCTCATTTTTGACACACCCTCCTACGATTTCAAAACCATTGGCTTTTCAATGGATTATGTCCTTCCGAATCTTGATTAATAACACCTCAGGCCGTCTTTCAATCAGCCCTCGGCAGGGTGTGTGCATCCTTTAGTTCCGATGCTCACTCGCCATCGGTTGAGATCTGGAATATGGTCTGGGTGTGGTAGGTCTGGCCGGGGCGGAGCACGGTTGAGGGAAACTGCGGATGGTGGGGCGAGTCGGCGAAGTGCATAGTCTCAAGGCAGACGGCAGAGCGGCGGTTGTAGACGACGCCTTTCTTTCCCACCTGGTCGTGGAGGCCGTTGGCGGTGTAGACGTGGACGGCGGGCTCGGTGGTGAAGACCGTTAGCGTGCGGCCACTCTTCGGGTCGTGCAGACGTGCGGCGGGGCGGCTCAGGTCGCCCGCGTGGCTGAGGCGGAACTGGTGGTCGTAACCCTTGGTTATGTTCATCTGCCCGTTGTCGGCGTCAATCCGCTCGCCTATCAGGTGGGGCTTGATGAAGTCGAAAGGCGTGTGGCGCACCTTGATGAACTTGCCGGTAACGTTTTTGTTTGGGTCGTAGGCGGCTATCTCACGGCTGTCCACCCACAGGCTTTGGTCGAGCACGGTTGTGGCGGGGTCGCCGGAGATGTTGAAGAAGCTGTGGTTCGACAGGTTGACCACCGTCGGCTTGGTCGTGGTGGCCTTGAAGTCGATGGCAAGGGCGTTGTCGTCGCTCAGGGTGTAGCTGACTGTGGCCGTCAGCTCGCCCGGAAAACCGTTCTCGCCGTCGGGTGACACATAGCGCAGGGTGGCCGAGTGGCCGTCGCAGCTGACCACATCCCACACCTTGTAGGCGAAGCCCCGCTTGCCGCCGTGGGTGATCACGTTGTTGTCGCCCACGTCGAGGCGGCTTGTCTCACCGTCGATGGTGATGGTCGGGCCGACTATGCGCCCGATGTAGCGGCCCACGGTGGAGCCGAAGTTCTGGCCGCGCGTGTGGTAGTCCAGCACGTTGTCATAGCCCAGCACCACGTCCTCCATCCGTCCGTTGCGGTCGGGCTCGAGCAGCGAGACGAGGCGGGCTCCATAGTTGGTGATGCAAGCCTCGGCTCCACGGGCGTTGCGCAGCGTGAGCAGGGTGGTCTTTTTGCCGTCGATGGTGGCGTTGAATCGGTCGGGCTGCAACCCCGACAGGGTGGTTGTGGCCTTGCGGTAAGCGTTGATGAGCCTCGACATGTTGGCTATGTAGGTCTGTGTGGATATGCCGACCACGGAGTCGTTGTAGTAGGGCGATGTGTCGTACTCGTCGCCCACCATGGTGCGCATGTAGCGAGTGTCGTCGCTGCGTGTCGGCATGGCGCTTGGTATCGGCTTGTAGGGGTTCGACATCTGGCTGAGCCGAGTGGGCCAGTAGCCCTCGCTGTTCAGACTGGCTGTCAGCTCCTGAGCCGACGGAATCTTGTGGCGGCGGAAGGCGGGCAGGTTGCCCTCCTCGTTGAACGTCTGGAAGTAGTATTGCGGCATTGGCTCCACCTTGCCTGTCAGTAGCGGTGAGTTCTGGCGGAGCGAGTCGGCGTTGAGCGCGAGCGCGTCGGCGTATATCTTCTTGAGCCAAGGAATGTTGATGACGGCGAACGAGTTATAGTGAAGGATTGTGTTACGCACGTCCTGGTCGTAGTAGTAGCGGCCGTTCTTGACGTTGGAGCCCTTGCGGTGGACAAACATGGGCTTGCCCGTCTCGGGGCTGATGTAGCGCGGCACCACGATGTCGCCCTCCATGCGTGGCTTGGACGGGCAGAGTGCGAGCAGACTGTCGCTGAGCTTCTGGTTCTCGATGAACTGTATCGCGTCGGGTATGCCCCGCAGGAACTTCGGGTCGCCCGTCAGTCGGTAGTAGTCGGCCATTATGCCGATCAGGTGGGCTGTGGTGCCGGTGTTGATGCCGTTGGGCTCGTAGGAGCGGGCGTGGGCGGGCTGCAGGTCGTCGGGCGTGTACTGGTCGCACCAGCCCGCCAACGGTTTGTGGTATTGCAGTCGGGCAGTTATGTCCATGGCCCGGCGGATGGGCTCTATCAGGTCGTTGCGGCCGAGCGACGCGTGGCACTGCAGCAGAAACTCGATGTTGGCTGGGATTACCTCGTCGTTGAGGGTGATGAACGGTGTGTAGTCGGCCTTGCCACGGAACGGGTGGTCGGCTTTGAGCGGATAGCGCTGAGGCCATCCGCCGTTGGCGTACTGGCTCTGCAGCACGAAGTCGATGGCGCGGTTGAGAGGCCGCTCATAAACGGTGTCGCGGCGTTCCAGATACATGCGCAGCAGCAGTGTGGCGCTGTGCATCGTCACCTCGTCGTCGAACGTGGCGTTGCCATAGTAGTGCTGAAACTCCTCAAGCCTCCAAGCCTGCCGGCCGATGGTGTTGTACCAAGCCCGCGTGGAGTCCTCCGGCTCGAAGTCGTACATGTAGTTCCACCCACCGCAAGGCAGCTGCGAGGCCATTATCGCGCTGGCCACGCGCTGGGCCGACTGCCAGTAGTAGGGGTCGCCGGTGGCGTGGTAGGCGTCGATGAGCAGCTCGCCCACGTCGGGAGTCGACGGGGCTTGCATCCATATCATGGTGCGCTTGGCCTCCATCTCGCCCCACTGCCGCGAGTAGTCGGGCAGGTAGTTCCACACGAACCCTCCACGGTATGCCGCCACGTCCATCATGTACTGCGTGGCCCGCCTCATCGTAGTGGCTATTTCAGTCGCGTCTTGCGCCCACAGCCCAAGGCTCAGGCCGGCGGCGTAAAGGAGTAGTGCTATTCGTCTCATTGGTTTTCTGTGTAGGTTGGGTTTGGTAGTTTATTCTTAGTGCAAAGGTAGCGTTTTTATTTCCATTGCTGTGCGGCTTCAGGGTGTTTTTATCTTTTTTTGTGAAGTGTGCGCCAATTTGAAAATAAATATTATTCTAACTGGCAGGAGGCGAGCCTGTACATGACCATGATGTTGTATCCATTGCGACCACTGTGGCTAAAAGGCACTGTGCCAGACCGAAATGTTATATTTAGCCACTATAATTGCCAAATTGGGCAGTGGTTGTGCAAAAATAGTATACAGGTTTTATTTTGCAGTGTCGAAAAATAAGCGTAATTTTGCACCCGTAAAGCCAATCAGAAGCGCCGAAGGCGAATAAGATATAAAACCTCGCTACCCAAAAGGAAACATTTGAAACAAGAAAAAAGTGGCAAGCCCCAAGGGCCTGTGGCGTTGGTTTCGCCCCTTACGACAATTAAGTATATCGGAGCAAGAATAAAGGAAAGGGCTATATATGGCCAAGCGGGCCACAAACAGTGCAATCATTATCAAAAGTCCCTTTCCTGACCCGAATTTGCCATTGTAATGGTAGATTCGGGTCTTTCTTTTTTATGTGTGGCAACGCGCTTAACCAATGGCAACATTATGAAAAGAACCTAAAACTGTGGCACAGTATTTGCAAATGTCAAATTATAAACTTATATTTGCACACTGAAAACAAAACTTTTTAGCATTATGATGGAAGAAAAAGACCTTTACGCGGCCATCGACGCCAAGGAGCGGGGCTTGGAGCTGCAGGCAGCCGTGCCCGCGCTGACTCGCAAGATGTACACATGGATGACCCTGGCCCTCGTCATCACCGGGCTGACAGCCTACGGAGTGTCGCAGTCGCTGGGCTTGCTGCAGATGATCTACGGCAGCAAAATCACGTTCTTCGGGCTCATCATCGTCGAGCTCGGCCTCGTGATGTACACCACGGCGCGCATCAACCGCCTCAGCCTGACCACCGCCACCACGCTGTTCATACTCTATTCGGTGCTCAACGGCGTAACGATGTCGGCCATATTCATGGCTTTCAGCATCCGCAGCATCGGCACCACGTTCCTCATCACCGCCGGCACGTTTGGCGCGATGGCCCTCGTGGGCTACACCACGCGGCGCGACCTGACGAAGATGGGCAGCATATTCTTCATGGCGCTCATCGGACTGATTATAGCGATGGTGGTGAACGTGTTTCTGGGCAACACGATGCTCGACCTCGTGATCAGCGTCGTCGGCGTGCTGCTCTTCACGGGCTTGACGGCCTACGACACATGGAAGATGAAGCAGGTGTTCATGGCCACGGGCGACCTGAGCGAGGGCTCTCAGAAGTTGGCCCTGATGGGTGCGCTGACGCTCTATCTCGACTTCATCAACATGTTCCTCTATCTGCTGCGCTTCTTCGGTCGCGACAACTGATATGAGAACTGGCGGGAAAACCTTATGCCGTCTTCCATAATGCTGGGAGGCGGTTTTTAATATAGGTCGGTTCTAAAA
The DNA here is from genome assembly GCA_964602785.1 of uncultured Prevotella sp. Lineage (GTDB taxonomy): Bacteria > Bacteroidota > Bacteroidia > Bacteroidales > Bacteroidaceae > Prevotella. The sequence continues at coordinate 37 of CAZRSL010000021.1, read as the reverse complement.
ATTCTGAGATAAAAATAAATATGAAAGGTCATTCTAT
>CAZRSL010000020.1:0-38998 GCA_964602785.1 uncultured Prevotella sp. | reverse complement strand
ATTGATTATCAGACGGTTCAGAATCAATTTAACAGAAATTAGTGGACACTAGTGGTCTCCTTGGCCTCCTTTGCTTTCTTTTTCTTTGCCTCGCATAATGCTGTAATGACTGGAACAGACCGCGACAGCATGAATATCATTCCAAGCCAAGCTCAGTCTAAGGGCAATGATTCGTCAAAAATGTTCTCCGGGACACAGCCGAGCCCAACCACAGTATACAAGAAAACCGCACGGCAACTGACCGCCGCCGACACTTTGCATCTGTTCCGAAGCGAGCTGTCGGCTGCCATACAACCCATCTACCGCCGCACTTTGGCCGTTTATGAGGATTCGTCGTATGAAAATTATCAGCGGCCAGAGTTTGAGAAAAATGAAGAAAAACTCAAACAACTGTCGCACACAGAGGCGTTTCGCTTGGCAAAGAAGTATCCCGCCATCAGCGATGTGCAGGTAGAGCAGGCATGGTTTGACGAGGTAAACGGCATCCTCGGCTCTGTCGGCCAGGCCATGCTCCGTAATGACAGACACAAACACTGACCGCACCTTTCGGCAAATGGCTGAAATGGCCTGAACGATTATACATCATTATACTTATCTTTGTTGCGACAAACCATTTACTGAAGAAAAAATGAAAAAAGTCGCCCACTTTGAACGTAGTTTGCGTAACTTTCCTTAAATTTGCAGTGTCGGTTTACAACCGCCAAGGCATTTAGGAAGCGTAACGCTGTTCCTTCATTGTGAATCTGGACAATTTGCAAGAGAAGTAAGGAATACGGGATACGTTCTCCTATGGAGTAGAAGCGTCGTGTCAGCACGATACTGACAGACGCACATCCATAGGTGTGGGCGATTTTCTTATCCACTTCTCGGGCAGTCCAGAGCCTACAATGGGGATAAGGTTGTCAGCCCGCACTTTCTTTTTGCCATGAGGCCAACATTCAGCAAAAGAAAAAAACTTCAGCATGGGCTGGCTGAAGACGAAGAAACGATTATGAAAGCAAAACACCAATCGCTAATCATAATGCTGTTGGCTTGCTCACTCCCCATGTTGACTGCCTGCTCGGTAGATGATGACGACGAGGAAATTGACAGAACCTCAACACTCGACTTCACTCTGCCCGCCAGTGGCTCCATCACCGTCAGCGACAGCAAAGGCTCGTATGTGTGCAAGGTAAGGGACGCCGGTTACAGACTGTGGACCACCGACCTCGACGTCCGTCCATCACTGACATTTCTCGCTACGTTTTGGAACATAAGCAGCACCAGCTACCGCAACCATCAGGTAGAGGAACTCTATTTCATCAAGAGCGAGGTGGATGGAATACATGTAGGGCAGATTGTTAAAGGTGGAATGATTCGCGTAATCGACATAATCAGATCGACTTCAGGCCAGCTGACAACGTACACGGTATCCAGTCTGAGCGGATACTTTGACGGGGATGTCAGCATCACGGGCTTCGACCCCAACAAAACTGTCACTGTCAAGTTCACCGATTGCAGCTTCGGGGCGTCGGCGTCGTCCTACAGCCACCGTGGTATTGCCACTGGAACGTTCAGCGGCGAGATAACGTTCGCTTTGCGCGACCGAGATTTCTTTGAATGACGAAGCATCCTAAATTACAACAGCCTATGTAGCATCACATTAGAAGACGTCAAAGCAGCGAGGCGGCAGCGGAGTCCATGCCACACCTGCGGTCTGCCCCACAATACGGTCTCCAACAATAATTCACTTAACAATAACAAATCATAACCAAAAAAACGACAATGAAAAAATCAATTATCCTAACCGTTCTGTGTTCCGTTCTCTTTTGTGTAGAATCGCCAGCGCAAAGCTCCTTCAAGCAATTCATCGGCGATATGACACTTGACTTGTCTGTTGGCGCAACATGGGGCCGCTACAACAAAGTGTGGGACCAACAAAAGTATGGCTTCCGCATGGGGGTCGATGTGTCAAAGCCCATAACTACCTTTAAGGGAAGCCGCTCCTCGCTATATGGCCTTGTAGGAGTGCACCTTCTACAAAAGAGCGGCAGCCGTACAGGCTACATCGACGTGGATCTTGACAAGGGGGAAACCCTCGTGGCAAACCGCCTGTCAGTGCCCATAAACATAGGCTACAGGTATAGTTTTTCCAAATGCTCGCTCTTCGTGCGCACGGGACCATACGTTTCATTTGGCATAAGTGAGGGCGACAACAATGCTGACGACGTGGAGGTTAGCTCAACGGAATTCGGAGTGGGCCTGGACTTCGGAATCAAGTTCAGGCGCTTTGCCTTTACATTTGGACTTGACCAAAGCTTGACAAAGCTGGCTTCGTGCGACGAGGAGAACTCTCTGAAGGCCATGACGCCACATCTTATGCTGTCGTGGAGCATAGGAAAATAACAACCCAGACTGGGCCGCCAACTGTGGAACAGCCGTCCCGTCAAGAAGAAAATTGACGGAAAACAGAAAAAAGTCGCCCGCAAAGAGCACAATGTAAAAAACTTTTCCTATATTTGCACCGTCGGGGGAGAAATCCCCGGCGTGCATATTAGGAAGCGTACGCTTTTCCGGCCTGTAAATCTGGACCATTTGCAGCGTGAACGGGAAGAAGCGGAATGCGCTCTCCTATGGCAAGAGTATACCTATACCAGCAATGATGCAGGTATACCTCCATAGGTGTGGGCGATTTCCCTTATTCAGTTCACGGGCAGTCCAGAGCCTACAGGCGGAATGGGTGGAAATGAAGTCCACACTTTCCTTTTTGCCAGAATTACAACAACTAAAAACTGATATTATGAAGCAAGTGAAATGTCCTGACTGTGGCACGGAGTATTCGGCGAACCTAAAGGCCTGCCCCGAATGTGGATGCCCCAATGACGAGTGGCTAACCCCAGATGCCGAAGAGCATCAAACTAAAGAACCTCAGACCGATGACCAACGGGTGGGCGCAATCGCTCAGACTGAATGTCAGGAAGAAGATGAAGATAAGGGAACCATACACAGCTCTTTCAATGAGGCGACACCCTATTCACCATTCTCTTCCGACCATTTCCTGTTCAGAGACCCCAAACCGCTGAGTGATTACCCAATTGGGGAGCTGGAGAAACGGCATCCTTTCTGGGGATGGCTGTTTGGACCGTGGCACCTTACTTGCAATAACGAGATCAACAGAGAGCAGTATGATGTTATCAACAACATCTTTTACGCTTTCAATCTCATCTTCAAAGCGATAATATACCCTGCTATCTGGACATTCTTCAAGGCATGGCTCATAGTTCTGATATTCATTGTCGCCACACTTTTGCTCGGACGTGCTGCAATATCCTCAAACTCAGTTGGGCTGATAGGCTTTATCGGCATCCTGTATGTAGTATTATACATATATGTAGCTATCGTGTACATATTCGGGATAGGCAGGTCTCTGCACAGATATTGGCCACAATTCCATAAGGTGTGGCGCAGACTCTGCAAGCGGTTTGTCAAAGCAATGAAAAACTGAACTATTATGGCACTTATAAAATGCCCCGGATGTGGGGCGATGGTATCAAACCGGGCAACGAAATGCCCACGTTGCGGCTATCCGATCGGACTGACTGGAAAGCAGACGACGAATAGGCTGCAAAACAATGACGCACAGCCCAAACAACAAGGCACGCCTGTGGTAAACAAAGAACCACGGCGGCATGGAGAAGGCATGTTGATAGCTGTCATTGTCGTGCTGGTGCTCCTTGTTGCCGGCATCGTTTTCACGTTTTTGAGGAATGGGAAAGACACACGGGCGGGCATAACCGACTCGTTGAGCAACAGTCTGATTGCCACTCCCGACGGCACCTATTCCCTGAAAGGAACCATCGGCAACCTTCCCGTATTTATGCAAGTCACCATCCGTGATGGAAGAGCCTACGGTTCCTATTTCTACACCACCTCTTCGCCCGACAAACCGCTTTTTTTGGAGGGCAGTTTCATCGACGGTGGACTCGACATGGACGAGTCCAACGACGATGACCTCGCTACGGCGAAATGGAGCGGACGATTCGATGGCAGTGTCTACTCTGGTATTTTCTTGAACATCACCAACGGGAAGAAATTCCAATTCCGTCTCAGCAAGACAAGCGAAACCTACAATGGAAGAACCACCAAACGGAAGAGTGTCTCTGCAGGTCTCACTCTCAGGACGTTCACGGAGAAATCCAGCGACAACGGACAGCCCATCAAGGCAGAGCCGTTGGACAGGGAGCAGATGGTCGCCAATCTGAAGGCTAAGGGCTTCAGATTGCTACAAAGGAAAACAGAGAAGCGTGCTGACTACACAGGGGAAGACTATTATGATGCGGTGATAGAAAAGTATTCGAAGACTGTTGGCGATAACACTACCACAGTGAAACTCGAAACTGATTACACGGAGATCCGTTTCCCCAACCTCAAGGACGTGGAGGAATTCAAGGCCTCTGTCGTAAAATGCGGATTGAAACGTAAAGGAGACACATACGAGGACAACCCCGATGTGTATTGGACAGGTACCGACGTAACTTTCAAGGGCACCATCGTTTCATTGAACTATCGATGGGAACCTTAACGTGTGAAAGCTTCGCTTAAAATTCACCATGCCTCTTCCCCAGAAAGATAAGGGAACGGCTGTCCTCCTACTGGAGAGGTTTGGGGAAGCCAATATTGTATATGTAATAACATTTAACTATGGCACTAATTAAATGCCCCGAATGTGGGGCGATGATTTCGGACAAGGCTACGGAATGCCCTAAGTGCGGATACCCAATAAAGCAAGAGGGCGACGCAGACGCGACGAGCCACCAAATGAGTGCAGACGAGGAGCAAGCGAGTGCAACACAGCCTGCCTATGAGCCAGAAATACCAAGAAAGAAGGGCAAGGGCATAATTGTGGCATTGGTCATTGTGTTGTTCTGTCTATTGGCTGGTGGCGGCTACTTTGCATACGTTAAGCTGCTGAAAGGCAGTGTCGGCAAAGACGCCGTTGTTGAGATTACGCCGGAGTTCATTGCGAAAGTGCAGCAATATGATGAATTAAGCATTTTCAGCGAAGGCCTCGCCGCCGTGAAGAAAGGCGACAAGTGGGGCTACATTGACACTAAGGCCAATGAGGTATTACCTTTCCAATATGATGATGCTCAGCCTTTCAGCGAAGAGCTGGCCGCCATAAGGAAAGGTAAAAGCATGGGCTATATCAACGCTAAAGGCGAAGAGGTCATACCGTTAAAATACACTGATGCCAAGCCTTTCAGTGATAATATAGCAGCGGTGTGCAAGGGCGACTTTTGGGGGCTTATCAATGCCAAGGGCGAAGAGGTGCTGAAGTGCAGTTATAATCAAATAGAAAACTTCTCCGACGGATTGGCGGCAGTACGTCAGGGTGAAGAATTGGAATGCAAATGGGGCTACGTCGACAAGCAAGGCCATATGGCTATACCTGTCAGCATCGATGCCAAAGCCGTAGGATCATTCTCCGATGGACTTGCGTTTGTCTGCATAGACTATGAGAAGTTTCTCGTCATCGATACTTCTGGTAAAAAGGTGTTTGGTGGCACATGGTCTGAACCAGTGGAATGGGAACATGGTAGTGGGGGAGTCTACATCGCATCAATACTTCCTACATATATCGACGGCAAAATATATGTACCCACTGACGTGGAAGAATACACCGCATACGACAAAACAGGCCGCAAGGGGGGTAAGATAGGTCAGAAGGAGATGGACAGAATAGAGCGGCAGGCAGCCGCCAAGCGCGCTAAGGGTGTCAACGCCTATACCATATTCTCCAACGATAAGAGCGAAACCTACAGAGACTATAAGTGGTTGGAGGCAGTGCTTGGGCTTAAGGATGCTTCTGGCAATACAGTTATACAGCCAGCCTACAACATGATAAACCATTGTACCGTCGGTGTGGTCGAGGTCAGCAACGGTGTCGTGCTGGTTCAGTTGGAAGAAATTAACGGTGAAGTGAGCGAGGGTTTCAACGGTATGCTTGCCAGTGAAAAGGTCTACTACTACGGTTACGCCGACCTAAAGGGGCACGATACTTTCACGCGCGAAGTGAAGACACGTTGCGAGGCGTCGAAGCGACGGGCGGTGGCGAGCATGCAGGAGCAAAGTGCTATGGAAACCGCTGAAGAGCAATCCTACAATGACATGGATGAGAGCGGTAATGGCGGCTACGACTGGCTGCAAGGTACTTGGGATAAATCCATCACATTATCGGCTGACATTCGCAATGGTGGGTATGTGAAAGGTAGTATGCATTCGAGCACGGGCCGTTATTATTACGGTCTGGGTTTTCTTGGAGCATCTGGGGGTAAGGTTCCAGAAGGCAAGGTGATAGTCTTTAAGTCTGTTGATCTGAATAGTGATAATAATATACCCTTTGATCATGTAAACGTTAATGTTTTTGATGAAAGTCGTGTAAAAATATCAACTGTAGAGGCGCGCACAAGTGGAGAGTTTACTATTAGAGCAGGATATACTTATGAAGTTGAGATCGAAGTTCGGGATGGCAGCTTTAGTGGGCATGTTGAGGCTGTTTTCCATTTTGAGGAGAAAGACGAGTAACAACATAAAACATAAACTGTTGTGACAATAATAAAATGTAAAGATTGCAGTCATTCAGCATGATGGGAAACGGATACTGACAAATCTATTATACACCTTCCAATGATTTCACGGTTATTGGCTTCCAATGAATTATGTCATTCTGAAACTTGATATTTTAATCAGAAGGCGGCGCAACCGTGCCGCCTTATAATTTCAGTGCCTCAACACTGCCAAAAATCAACGATTTCGCCTGCCTCGCAGAAAAAATATGCCAAATAGTTTCGGCATTAAGGAGGAAATGTTTACTTTTGCCTATCGAAACTAAAACCTGATGACATGAGACTGCCACTGCTGCTTGCCATAATGCTGTTGCTCCCGTTCTGCGCTGATGCCCAGACTGTTGTGTCGTTCAATGCCGCTACCGACATGGGCGGCAATGCCACATCTTCCGACTCGCCCGACTCGATGTCGAAGGATGGCATTACCATATCGTGCACCTACGCCATGTTTGGCAACGGCAGCGAATACCGCTTCTACACGAGCTCAAGCACCACCGTCTCGTCGTCGGTGGGCAACATAACCGAGGTGGTGTTCCACTGCACTGGCCAATCCTCGAAGACCTACGGGCCGAGCAACTTCAAGAAGAAAGGCGACGCAAACCTAAGCTCTGGCAGCTACAAGTATTCCGGGTCGAAAGGCACGTGGACAGGCAACGCCTCGGAGTTCACCATAACTGGCCCAGTGGCCCAGGTGCGTGCCACAAGAATCGACGTAACAGTCGACACGTCCACTGGCATCAGCTGCATTGATGCCCCCGCCGCTCGCCGTGCCGCCTACAATCTGCAGGGACAAAAGGTGGGCTGTGGCTTCAAGGGCTTGGTCATCGTTGGCGGCAGAAAAGTGATGGCCAAGCCTTAGTTGGAACGCTGAAAAAAGTGTCGTCGGTCAAATTGGCGGCGGTTTAGTTCCAAAAGTGTGCGAGCATTCCACAAAATGGGAAGACCCACTAAAACCAAGAACCCCTGTAGTTCATAAGAACTACAGGGGTTTAAGGAGGGGTGGAGGGTGGGACTCGAACCCACGACATTCAGAACCACAATCTGACGCTCTAACCAACTGAACTACATCCACCGTGTCAGCTGTACGGCCGCTGAGGCCGAAAGCGAGTGCAAAGGTAGGGAAATTATTTGTACTCTGCAAATAATTCCCCTGATTTTTTCCTTTTTATTATTTCGCTGGAGCTGGTGCGGGCTGCTGAGCCTGTTTCTGGGTGCCCTGCTGGCCCTGTGCTGGAGCCTTCTGCTGGCCCTGTGCGGGAGCTTGCTTCTGGCTTGCGCCGAAGTTGGGCAGGTTGTTCGGGTTGGTGGTGCTGCCTTCCTGGGCCGCACGCTCAATCACGCTCTCGTCGGTAACGGCTTGCGGAGCCACGTAGGCGCAGATCACGCTGCACACCACCATGATGCCAGCCAGAGTCCATGTGGCTTTCTCGATGAAGTCGGTGGTTTTGCGCACACCCATTATTTGGTTTTGCGACGAGAAGTTTGATGCCAGTCCGCCACCTTTCGACTCCTGAATGAGCACTATGCCAATCATGAGCAAGGAGGCGATGACGATGAGAATTACAAATACTGTGTACATCTTTCCTTTTAATTATTTTGTTTTTCGTTTAATATCAATTTTTCCAAGAAGCGGATTTGGTCTGCAAAGTAACTGTTTTTTTTCGGATATAGCAAATTTAACCGCTTAATTATTTCCAAAGCCTTCGAATATCGGCCTTGTTTTATGTAGATTCGGGCCAAAGTCTCGGTGAAGATGCCATCGTTGCCTTCGTTTTCAGGCTCTTGGGCTTCTATCTCGGGCACGTATTCAGGCTCGTCCTTCAGTTCTATTTTGCCGCCCTCGTTGTTGATGAAGTCGTCGATTAGGCTCTGCCCTTTCATCTCGGGTGTCGCCTGTGGCTCCTCCTCGCCGCCGTTTTCCATCAGGTAGGCCACGTAGTCGTGGGCGTCGGCGGCGGTGGGCTTGCGGTGGCTGTGCTTGGGCTGTGTGGTTGCGGTCTCGTCCTTGGGCATGGAGTCGAGAAACGAGTCGATGAGTGTGGTGGTACGGTCGCCTTTAGTCTGGGGCTGTCTCTCGGCTGTCTCTTCGCCTTTCAGCTGGTAGTGGGCCGCCTCCACCATCTCGAATATCTTTCTCCTGTCGCCCACCGATATTGCGGCACTGCGCAGCTCCTCGCCAAACGACGGGTCGTGTAGCAGGTAGAGGTTCTGCAACAGCAACAGCCGCGCGGGTTGGTAGTAGGGATAGAGGGCCACCAAACTCCTGAGGCCGAAGAGCGTGCTCTGGTCCATCTGTTCAGGGTGCTTTGTCAGGTTCTGTAGGTCCACCATTCTGCTTCTGCCTTCTTGTTCTGTTACCAATTGGCCACTGTGGCGTTGAATATCTGGTCGGTTATGTCGTCCACCATCTGTGTGACAAGGTCTTCCTGCACCGAGTTGAGCGACTGCGTGGTCTCGTAGCTCTTGGTCGAAGTGAACTGCCGCTCGAAGTCTTGGCTGTGGTCGGCGTTGTTGGTGAAGCGCACGTTCACCGTCATCGACAGTTCGGTCTGGGCTGCGTAGCCCTCGCTGCTCACCGACTTGTTGCGCTGCTGATAGGATGTAATCTCGCCCGAAATCACCATGTCGCCGTTGCGCTTCACTTGTATGAGGTGGGTGCCGCTGGCAAACACGTCCTTCAGCTGGTTGTTGAACATGTTTTGCATCGGCCCCCAGACGTATGACGCTCGGTTGGGGAACTCGTCGATTTGTATGGTCTTGGTCTTGTTATAGTCGATGCTGGCGCCGCGGAATCCGTAGCTCACCTTGCAAGCCACAAGTGCGACAACCACAAAGGGCAACAGGACCAAATTCAGTTTGCTCATCTTCACAGTCTACAGTGTCAGTTATTCCAGTCCGTATTGCTTTATGCGGCGATAGAGGGTGCGGTCGCTGATGCCGAGCTCCTGGGCCGCCTTTTTGCGGTTGCCGCCGTTGCGCTCCAGAGCTTTCTCCACCATCTGCCGCCCCAAGTCGTTCAGGTTCAGGCTCTCTGGCTCCTTCACCTCCTCGGCCTCGGCGTCCTCAATGATGCCGTTGTGGTTGGGTTGCTGCCCCATATTGTCGCCCACCGAGGGCAGGGTGCGGGTGTTGAATCCGGCAGCCCCCTCCAGGTCGCGCGCCTCGTTGAGTTGCTTCCTCACCGAGTTGAGGTCGCGGCGCAGCTCGGCCACGTTGCCGCGCAGCTCGTAGAGTATCTTGTAGAGTATCTCGCGCTCGCTCTCGTAGGAGTGGCGGCCTCGCGAGTCTATTGTGGCCAGCTCGGTGCTCTCCTGGTCGATGGGTATGTACTTCTGAAGTTCCTCGGCATCGATTTCCCTATGTTCGCACAGCACCGACATTTGCTCGGTGATGTTCTTCAGTTGGCGCACATTGCCCGGCCACTTGTACTGCAGCATCACCCGTTTGGCGTCGTCCTTGAGCGATATTTTCGGCAGATGGTACTTCTCGGCCATCTGCATGGCGAAGAGGCGGAACAGCAGCAATATATCCTCGCCGCGGTCGCGCAGGGGCGGCACCTGTATGGGTATAGTGTTCAGCCGGTAGTAGAGGTCTTCCCTGAACTTGCCCTCGCTGACTGCCTTGCGCATGTTGACGTTGGTGGCGGCCACTATGCGCACGTTGGTCTTGCGCACCTCCTGTCCGCCCACGCGGATATACTCGCCCGACTCCAGCACCCTGAGCAGCCGCGCTTGGGTGGCCAGGGGCAGCTCGCCCACCTCGTCGAGGAAAATCGTGCCCTTGTCGGCGGTGCCGAAATAGCCGTTGCTCTCGCCTATGGCTCCGGTGAATGAGCCTTTCTCGTGGCCGAAGAGCTCACTGTCGATGGTGCCCTCGGGAATGGAGCCGCAGTTGATGGCAAAATATTTCTCACGCCGACGCGGACTGTTGTCGTGGATGATGCGCGGGAATATCTCCTTGCCCACGCCGCTTTCGCCCACTATGAGCACGCTCAAGTCGGTGGGGGCCACTTGCAGAGCCACGTCGAGGGCATGGTTCAGTCCCTCGGCGTTGCCCACTATATTGTAGCGTTGTTTTACGCGTTGAAGTTCTTGTGTGTTCATTTAGCTGACAAAATTACACATTTTATTTTAAATAGTCTGCAATTTTGGCAGAAAAAATCATGCGTCGGACTTTTTCTCCTTGCTGCTGGTGCGGTCGGTCTTGATGAGCAGCAACCCTATCGCCGTCCAGATGAGCTCGCGAAGCCTCACTATCAGAGCCACAAATATGCCCGCGCTGGCCGAAAGTCCCATGGCCGTGACCGACATGAGGAAGCCTCCCTCGCGCCCTCCGAGCTGCAACGGGATGAAGAAAAGCATATTGGCGAAGAGGGTGGTGAATGCTATAATGAATATGCAATCGAGATAGTTGACTGAGGGGTAGAGCACGAGCAGCACAAACATCACTTCAAGTCCCGAGCAAAAGCGGCACGCAAGCTCCAGCAGCACGCTTAGCAGAAACGTGCGCGGGTTCTGGTTGTGCAGGTCGGCTATCTCCTTGTCTATCTGTTCCAACTGCTGCTTATGGCGGTCGATGAACTGCGAGACGCGGCGGTGCAAGCCGGGCAGATGGCTGAACAGCCTCATTCCACTGACGGCCAATCCCTTGCGATAGCCGGCAAGAAAGAACCATATAGCCACAAGGCAGAAGGCCGACACGGCGGCAAGCATAACGCCGAGGGCAAAGTTGACGGGGCGGAACAGCACAAACAACCCCGCTGACAACAGCCAGAACCACAAGTGGCTGAATATGTGGGTCATGGCATAGAGCACCACTGAGGCGGTGGCCCGCTCGGTGCCTATCTTTGGCTTCAGCGCCATCACCCGGTAAGGCTCGCCGCCCATCAGTCCGCCGGGTGTGGCATAGTTGATGGCAAAGCCGCTGACAGTGAGCTTGTAGAGCCACCAGAACTTGATTTCGCCACGGCGGCTGCCCTCCTGGCTGCGTACGATGACGTACCAAGCCGACGTGTTGAACACGTAGAGCGCGGCCCACAGTGCCACCACGGCCACAAACCAATAGCCGGCATGCTGCAGGCCAGCCCACACCTCTTTGAAGTTGAGCTGGCTCACCATCACGCCCAGTACTATCAGGCCGAAGATGAAAAATCCGTTTTGTACCTTTTTGTTCATCGGTGCTCCACGCAGGTTTTCCGCCGACTACTGTTTAGCCTCGTCCTCAGCTGGCTTTGGCGCAGGAGCGGGGCCACGCCTCTTGGTGGAGAGGAACCGCGCCTTGTCGCTGTCGTCGCGCTTCTCCTTGAATAGTTTGGGCAGCGGATTCTGAACAGCCTCGTCGTATTCGGCGCGGTTGCGTGCCACGTCGATGGCCAGATAGATGGCAGAGCGCAGAGAGTCGCCGCTCAGGTAGTTCTTGCCCGCCACTTCGAGCTGTGTGCCAGCGTCGGGCGCAGTGCGCACCATGCTCAGGCCGGCAGTGAAGTTGACGCCGTCGCCGTCGGACAACTGTCGGAACGGCACGAAGGCTTGGTCGTAGTACATGGCGAGCACGGCATCGAATTCCATGTAGTAGGCTTGGCCGAAAAACTCATCGGCGGCGTAAGGGCCGAAGGCGCGGATGCCGCCAGCGTTGAGTTCCTCTATGGCCGGGGTCAGCACGTCGGCCTCCTCGGTGCCGAGCAGCCCGTTCTCGCCTCCCTTGGGGTTGAGAGCCAGCACGGCAATGCGCGGATTGGAGATGCGGAAGTCGCGGCGCAGACTGTTGTAGAGTGTGGTGGCCCGGTCGATTATGCTGTCTTTGGTTATGCTTTCGGCCACCTGCTTCAGCGGCAGGTTGCGCGTGGCAAGGGCTATTCGCAGCCTTGGGTTTACGAGTATGGTCAGCCCCTTGCCGTCCTCCTCTATGTGGTCTTCGATGTAGCGGCTCTGTCCGCTGAAGTGGAATTTGTCGTTGTTGTTGAGTGGCGCCGTTACCACCACGTCGGCCAGCCCCTCTTTCCAGTCGCTGATGGCCCGGTCGAGCGCACGGAGTGCGGCGTCGCCGGCCTCCTCCGACGCCACGCCAAGTTCCACTTTCACCTCGTCCTCAAACGATGTGAGCAGGCTCACCTTGCCGTGTTGGGCGTCTTGCGCTTTAGAGATGATGGAGAAGTTGGCGTCGATGGAGAGGGCGTTGCGGTGGTAGGCCGCTATCTTTGGCGAGCCGTAGATTATAGGTGTGCAAAGCTCGGTGATGGCCGGGTCGGCCAGTGCCTTGAATATCAGTTCGTAGCCCACGCCGTTGGTGTCGCCTTGGGTTATGGCAATTCTCAGATTGTTTGTGTCCATTTATGATTGTTGTTTACTTTTTCCTTATTTGGTCTATCTTCTTCGAGGTGCTGAGCAGTCCGCAGGCGGCGTAGATGTCCTGTCCACGGCTGGCGCGAATGGTGGAGAACACGCCGTGGGCTGTCAGGTAGTCGCGCAGCCGGGTCATAGTCTCGTCGCTTGCGCCATGCAGGTCGACACCAGGTATCTGGTGAAAGCGTATCAGGTTGACGCGACAATGCAGTCCACGGAGCAAGTTGACTATGGCTTTGGCATGTTCGATTGAGTCGTTGACACCGCCGAAAACTATGTATTCGAAAGAAAGGCGGCGCTGGTGGCTGAAGTCGTAGTTGCGCAGCAGTTCCACAACATCGGCTATTGGCATTGCTCGTTCCGCTGGCATCAGCTCGGCTCTTTGGTCGTGTAGGGGCGAATGCAAGCTTATGGCCACGTGGCACTCGCTTTCGGCGAGGAAGCGTTCCAGCTTGCCGCGCACGCCCACCGACGACACCGTGATGCGCTTTGGACTCCATGCGTAGCCGTCTTTCGAGGTGAGTATCTCTGTGGCCCGGAGCACGTTTTCGAGGTTGTCCATCGGCTCGCCCTGCCCCATGAACACAATGTTGGTTATCCGCTCGGCCTCTGGCAGGGAGTAGAGCTGGTTGAGAATGTCGGCCACGGTCAAGTTGCCCTCAAACCCCTGCTTGCCAGTCTGGCAGAACAGGCAGTTCATGCGGCATCCCACTTGGCACGAGACGCACAGTGTGGCGCGGTCGTCCTCTGGAATGAAGACGGTTTCCACATATTTCTTTGCTCCCTCCACGTAATTTTCAGTCCTGACGGGGAAGAGGTATTTCACAGTGCCGTCCACCGACCGTTGCTCGCTGATGGGTTCCATGCGCCCCACCTCATATTGTTCGGAGAGCTTGGCGCGGGCCGCCTTGGAGAGGTTGGTCATCTTGTCGATGCTGCCCACGTGGGTCTGATAGAGCCACCGCGCCATCTGCTGGGCGGCGAAGCGGGGCATCCCCGTCTGCTCGGCCACTTGGCGCAGCTCGTAGAGATTCATTCCCAAGAGTGGTTTCTTGACCTGTTCCATCCTCTTCCTTGCTTTGCTGTTTCGTTATTAACTTGCAAAGTTACTGGAAAATTCGGACATTTGGCAATGTTTGGCTCTTCAATTTTATGTTTTTAGCAAATCAGCCGCATAAACGACAAATGGCGTCAACCATATCCGCTTCATCGTGTTTAGCTTCTCACTGCCAATATGCTCAATCGAAACCGAGGAGCGTGCTCAGCTTTTCGATGTCTATCCCAGTCAATTGCGAAATCTCTCCAATAGGAATGTCTTTGGCCTTCAGCACCTTGACCAAAGAAATTATTTGTGTGTCTTTTTCAGTGAGGGCTTTGCTCTGCTCAGAGAGTTGCTTGCTCTGCTCAGAGAGTTGCTTGCTCTGCTCAGAGAGTTGCTTGTTCTGCTCAGAGAGTTGCTTGCTTTGATTGGAGAGTTGCTTGTTTTGCTCGGAGATTTGTTTTCCTTGCTCGGAGATTTGCTTTCCTTGCTCAGAGATTTGCTTTCCTTGCTCAGAGATTTGCTTTCCTTGCTCGGAGATTTGTTTTCCTTGCTCGGAGATTTGTTTTCCTTGCTCGGAGATTCGCTTGTCTTGTTCTTTTATTTTCTTGTCGCGGTTCATTATTGCCGTGTCCCGGTTCTCTATGGCTGAGTAGTATTCGTCCTCCACGTTCATGTCTTGGCGCATGTCGGCGTTGGAGGCGGCTTGTGTGAGCCGTCGCAAGATGTATTCCAGATTGTCGTCGCCCTCATACTCTTTCTCATCGAACGAAAGCACGTGCGGGTCGTCGGCGTCTGCCTTTGTCTGGTCAAACACGCTGAGCACCTTCTCCAGCCGGTTGTTCACTTGCCCGTGGAGCAATGGTATCTGCACGATGATGCTGTTGTGAACCAAGCTTTCTATGAACGGATTGGGTATCCCCTTTGTCACCTCGTTGCCGTCATAGTCGTACGACTTGTGGTTGACATACAAGACGGGTTCCTCAATGTCGCCCACGCGGTGGCCAAGCAGATATATGGTAACCATGGGAATGGCAAATCCCTCGCGGCTATCCTTTTGGATGTTGCGTTTGCTGCTATATTGGGCCCCAAGATACTGGCGGAAGCGGAGGGTCTCTGTCTCGAGCCACGTCTTTTGCAGCTCCACGAGTATCAAGTGCTCGGCACCGTCGGCTTCCCGCACGTTGGCGGCGAAGTCTATACGGAACATGGATATTTTGTCGCGCACCTCGTTGGAGTATTCGTGGGGGCGCACCTCTATGCTGACAACCTCCTTTTTGAGCAGTGCCGAAAGTATGGTCTTGGCTATGCGCTCGTCTTCCATCAGATATTTGAACACTGAGTCGTAGATGGGGTTTGCAATGTGGATAATCATGGCATGGAATGGTATTTTCGGCAAATATACGACAATTCTTTCAAATCAGCAAACAATTCCCGCCAAAAACTCACTGTGGCCGTCCAAAGTTCTTCGAGGTCTCTTTCTGACAGTGTTTTCACGGTTGCTACAGCCGCTTTACTCGCTATTATGACAAAATCGTGCAGAAAAATGACCACAATGTGGGCTGAATGGAAAATAATTGCTACATTTGCAGAGCGAACTAAGCATTTTAATCTAATTACAAAAACTTAAAAACAAACATCTAATGGTAAACAGGTTTATTCTTAACGAAGTTTCCTACTTCGGCCCAGGCGCACGCAAGGAGCTGCCAGGGATGGTAAAGGCTCGTGGTTTCAACAAGGCTCTGGTCGTAACCGACAAGGGGCTGATGAAGTTTGGAGTGGCCAAGATGGTGCTCGACGTGCTCGACGAGGCCAAAATCCCGTATGAGATATTCGACGAGGTGAAGCCTAACCCGACCGTTACCAACGTGCAGAAGGGCGTGGCGGCATGCAAAGAGGCTGGCGCCGACTTCATCGTGGCCATCGGTGGCGGCTCGGCAATGGACACAGCCAAGGGCATAGGCATTGTGGTGAACAACCCGGAGTTTGCCGATGTGGTTTCGCTCGAGGGCGTGGCCGACACCAAGCACAAGTGCCTGCCCATCATTGCCCTGCCCACCACAGCTGGCACGGCTGCTGAGACCACCATCAACTATGTGATAATAGATGAGACACGCCAGCAGAAGATGGTGTGCGTCGACCCCAACGACATTCCGGCTGTGGCCATCGTCGACGCCGAGCTGATGTACTCCCTGCCAAAGGGACTCACCGCCGCCACTGGCATGGATGCCATGACCCACGCCATCGAGGGCTTGGTCACAAAGGCCGCTTGGGAGATGAGCGATATGTTCGAGCTGAAGGCCATCGAGATGATACACCGCTACCTGCCCATCGCCGTGATGGATCCGAAGAACCCGGAGGGCCGCAACGGAATGGCTGTGGCCCAGTACATTGCTGGCATGGCATTCTCCAACGTCGGCCTCGGCGTAGACCATGGCATGGCCCACCCGATGAGCGCGCTGCACGACGTGCCCCACGGAGTGGCTTGCGCCCTGCTGTTGCCCACCGTGATGCGCTTCAACCTGCCGGTGGCAAGGAGAAAATATGTTGACATAGCCAAGGCTTGCGGCGTCTACAAGCCCGACATGACCGTCGACGAGGCCGCCGAGGCTGCTTGCAAGGCCATCGAGGATCTGTCGAAGGAGGTCGGCATACCGCAGCACCTGACCGACCTGGGCATAACCGAGGCCGACATTCCGGCTCTGGCCGACCAGGCCATCACCGATGTCTGCACTCCGGGCAACCCGCGCGACGTAACCCGCGACGACATTGTGGCTCTCTACCACAAGGTGCTCTGACGCTATATAATCAAGCCAATCAGTCTAATACGGCTGATTGGCCTGATTAGTCTGATTAGAAACACGCCACCCTGCTATTCAGAGATGCTATAGCCATGAATACAGGTTAAAAGTCCCCCGGCTTGTGGTAGGTGATATGATTATTGTCGATGTAGGTGCAGTTCACCTCCTTTGATATTGGCTTGGCTTTGTTTACTTCTGCTGCCCCAAAGGTCTCTACTAACTCTTTGTAGGAGCCTTTGGCTATGTTGTCTTTCCCCTCGTTTGTGCTGGCATAGCGACGTATGTAGTCAGCATATTCTCTGTTGATGGTGCAGAGGAAAGTGCCCTGCACAGGTGCTTTCGGGTCTACCGTCTCGTAGATCATGTAGTTGCGGTCGTTGCATATTGCACGAATGTAACCCATCAGCACTTCTTGGGTCTTCTTTCCTTCGGCAGTGGGCTTGCCGGCTGTGGAGTAAGTCATCTGCAAAGCGTGCTTGCCGTTGCTTCTCAGCCAGCGGTCGAAATATGCTGTAGAGCCGTCGCTTGCCTTTATCGTCTCGCTGCCAAGTGGCTTTGAGCTGGAAGAAGTCTGGGCAATGGCGGCAGAAGGAATCAGACTTGCAAGAATTGTGGTTGCCAGCGCTACAGTCAATAGGATGTTCTTCATGGTTTCGATGGTTTGATTGATTATAATGGTTGGAAGTTATTGATCTATCATCCGCCGAGTTATGCCCCCGTAGGAGTCGATGCGGCGGTCGCGCAGGAATGGCCACCAGCGGCGCACCTGCTCACTGCGGCCAAGGTCGACGCCGACAACCGCGCTCTCCTCGTCGGTGCTGCTTGCACGATGGAGCAGTTCGCCTTGCGGCCCGGCCACGAAGCTGCTGCCCCAGAACCGGATGCCCCCGGTGTGGCCAGACGGGTCGGGCTCGTAGCCCACGCGGTTGACCGCCACCACGGGCAGGCCGTTGGCCACGGCATGGCCCCGCATCACGGTTGACCACGCCTCACGCTGCCGCTCCTGCTCGTCGGCAGTGTCGGTGCTCTCGTAGCCGATGGCGGTGGGATAGACGAGCAGGTCGGCCCCGGCCAAGGCCATCAGCCGCGCGGCCTCGGGATACCACTGGTCCCAGCAAACCATCACTCCTATCCGCCCCACGCTGGTCTGTATGGGGCTGAAGCCGAGGTCGCCGGGCGTGAAGTAGAACTTCTCGTAGTAGGCGGGGTCGTCGGGTATGTGCATCTTGCGATACTTGCCGGCTATCGTTCCGTCGCGCTCCAATACGACGGCTGTGTTGTGGTAGAGCCCCGGGGTGCGCCGCTCGAAGAGCGAGGCCACTATCACTATGCCGAGCTCGCGGGCCAGTTGCCCGTAGAATTGGGTGGAAGGGCCGGGGATGGGTTCGGCGAGGTCGAAATTGCCCACATCCTCGGTCTGGCAGAAGTAGGTGGTGTTGTGCAGCTCCTGCAGCACCACGAGCTCGGCGCCTTGGCTTGCCAGTCGGCGTATGCCGTCGGCGAGCCGTGCCATGTTGTCTTGCTTGTCGGCGGTGTTGTGCTGTTGTAGTATTCCTATTTTTAGCATATTGTCAAAGTGTTAGTCTCATATTGTACAAAATGGTTTATCCGTAGGGGCATGATTAATCATGCCCGATTGGTGGAATGTTTGTTTTGGAATGTTCTTGCAGTCAGAGTGGTTCATAAGGATTAGTAATATTGCATGGTCAGACAGTGCAGACTGCCGTGTTGGCGGATGACGGTCGTGGCGTCGATGCCGACAATCTCACGGTCGGGGAAGGCAGAGCCGATGGCCTCCATGGCGGCGCGGTCGTGGCGTGGCTGGCCGTAGGTGGGCACGATGACAGTGCCGTTCAGCACCACAAAGTTGGCGTAGGTGGCTGGCAACCTTTGGCCGTCGTCGTAGATGGCGTCGGGCATGGGCAGTGCTATCAGCTTGTAGGGCTTGCCGCCGAGGGTGCGGAAGGTGGCCAACTGCTTCTCAAGCTGCCTGAAGTCGTCGTGTTGCGGGTCGGTCGGGTCGTCGCAGCTTACATATATAATAATGTGGTGAGGGGCGAAGCGGGCGATGGTGTCGATGTGGCCGTCGGTGTCGTCGCCCGTCAGATGGCCGTGGTCCACCCACAGTATGCTCTCGGCGCCGAGCCACCGCTTGAGCCGCTCCTCGATGTCGGCCCGGCTCATCGGCTCGTTGCGATGGGGCGCGAGCAGACACGAGGAGGTGGTCATCACGGTGCCGCAACCGTCGCTCTCAATCGAGCCGCCCTCGAGCACGAACTCGTTGTGGTTGACGTAGGTGCCGTCGACAGCTCCGCTGAAAAACAGGCGGGCGTTGATGGCGTTGTCCTTTGCCCACGGAAACTTCTCGCCCCAGGCGTTGAACTTGAAGTCGAGCAGCCGCTTGTGGTGGCCGTCCAGCAGGGTGATGAAGCCGTGGTCGCGGGCCCAGGTGTCGTCGGTGGGCGCATAGCTGATGGTGGTGTGGCTCCACGCCTCGCCGCTCAGCCTCTGCCGCAGCAGCCGCGCGGTGAGGGTGGGGTGGGGGCTGACCACTATCAGCCTCTCCCTCTCGGCTATGGCCTCGGCCAATTGGACGAAGGTCTCGGTTATCTCGCAGAGGTATGGCCGCCAGTCGGTGGACTCGTGGGGCCACGTCAGCTGTATGGCGCTTTGCCTCTCCCATTCGGCGGGCATTCTGTATTTGTTCTGTTCCAATGTGTTGGCTTGTCAGTTTGTCAGCAAAGGTAGCTAAAAATGTTGACTTTCGTGCCTATTCTTTCATATTATTTCAGACGGCGTGCTGCTTGATGGCAATTATATGTCGATTGGCAACCTCTCTTCGCGTTAATCCGGCATTCACCGCCCACAATCAACATTTAAACCCAATCGGTCATTAGGAAGTGTCGGTCAGCATTGTTCATAGACAGTATCCGCTTGTAGCGGCCGTCCCTTGTGGCGGCCATTATAAATGTTCGACTTCTTTTTTAAGCGGTTGCGACATTGTTTTATGGCCGCCACAAGGGCGGCCACTACAAGTGGCTGTCTATGTATAATGGTCTAATCACTGATGGGTTAAATTCTTTTGTCCTGATTTTTCAAAGCGTTTGTTTCGCATTGCGAAAGTGCCTCTTTTGCAATGTGTCAGAGCCTCTTTCGCATCCTGAAAGAGGCTCTTTCAGAACCCAAAAGAGGCACTTTCGGAGTCCAAAAGAGGCTCTTTCGGAAATTAAAGGGATTTTTCTGAAATCTCAACAAAACGGTTAGCAAAAAGGGGCAAAAACTTCGCAAAAGGAAAGCAAATCCCCCGAAATGTTAGCAAAGTGTCAGGGCGATTTTCTGACACTACCTGCGAAAGGCTAATCGATGCCGAAATAATGTAAAGATAATTCAGAAGATTTGAGGTTTGAGGTTTGAGGATTGAGGTTTAGAGCATGTCATTCATCCACTTGCAGTGGCCGCCCCTGTGGCGGCCATCATTGATGTTCGACCTATTTGAACCCAAATTGGTTATTGGAAACAGGCGGGGTAACCTTGCGGCGAGGCCTCCAACCTCATTATTGATGCACTCTCTTATCTAACGATGATGTCTCCGACATCATTTTTTTGAAAGACGCCTCCTAATGGTCGTTTTGGTTTAAGGCACAAAGGGTGTGCGTGAGACAGGTTTTCGAATACAGTGCGCACAAAAAACGTTAAATGGCCACCGTCCTCTTTGCTTTTCTGCTGAAAATGAGTAACTTTGCAACCACAAAATCTTATGCATGAGCGTGAAAGTTAAGGAAGTATTGGCTGCCCTTGAGCGTTTCGCGCCTCTGCCACTGCAGGAAGACTACGACAATGCCGGCCTGCAAGTTGGACTACAGGAGGCCGAAGTTTCAGGGGCTTTGTTGTGTCTCGACGTTACCGAGGCTGTGGTCGGCGAGGCCATCAGCCGCGGGTGTAACCTGATAGTGAGCCATCATCCGCTCATCTTCCACAAGCTGGCCCACGTGTCGGGCCAGAGCTATGTGGAGCGGACAGTGGCCAAGGCCATCAAGAACGATGTGGCCATCCTGTCGATGCACACCAATCTCGACGCGGCACGTGGAGGCGTCAACTTCAAGATTGCCGAGAAGATGGGGCTTCGCGGGCTGGGCTTCTTCGGGGGCACGAAGAGCGTGGACGGAGTGGAAGGTGGCGAGGGCGTGATAGGCTCGTTGCCCGAGTCGATGGCCGCCGACGACTTCGTGAAGATGCTGAAGGGGACGTTTGGCGTGGAGTGCTTGATGACCAACCAGCTGTTGCGCCGCCCGATAAGCCGGGTGGCCCTGTGTGGAGGCGCGGGCTCGTTTCTGCTTGCCGATGCTGTGGCCATTGGGGCCGACGCTTTCGTTACGGGCGAGATGCACTATCACGAGTATTTCGGGCTCGACCAGCAGATACAAATATGCGTGATAGGGCACTATCAGAGCGAGCAGTTCACCGCCGAAGTGCTGGCTCGCATCATCGGCGAGGCCTTTCCCACTCTAAGATGTGAGTTGAGCAGCATTAATACTAATCCAATATTGTATTTATAGATAAGTAACAAATAAAATTATAGAAAAATGGTAGCAAAGAAAGAAGCAAAAGATTTGACGGTGGAGGAGCGGCTGAAGTATCTCTACCAGTTGCAGACAACGCTGTCGGCCATCGACGAGAAGCGCGCCCTGAGGGGCGAGCTGCCGCTCGAGGTGCAGGATTTGGAGGACGAGATAGCCGGTCTGACCACTCGCATAGGCAATATACAGGAGGAAATCGACGAGTTCCAAAAGGCCGTGGCGCAAAACCAGGGCGAAATCAAGGACAAGGAAGCAAGCCTGGAACGCTATCGCCAGCAGCTCGACGAGGTGAGGAACAACCGCGAGTATGACACACTGAGCAAGGAGATAGACTTTCAGACGGGCGAAGTCGTGGGCGCCAAGAAGAAGATAGAGGAGGCACAGGCCAAAGTGGAGGAATTGCGCAAGGTGATGGACGACGCCAAGGGCCAGCGTGAGGAAAAGCAGAAAGACCTGGACCAGAAACGCGCCGAGCTGAACGAGATAATGACCGAGACCAAGGAGGAGGAGGACAAGCTGAAGGCCAAGGCGCAGGAGATAGAGTCGAAGATAGAGCCAAGGCTGCTGGCCAGCTTCAAGCGCATACGCCACAACGCCCGCAACGGACTGGGCATAGTCTACGTGCAGCGCGGTGCTTGCGGCGGATGCTTCAACAAGATTCCGCCCCAGCGCCAGCTCGACATCAAGATGCACAAGAAAATCATCGTCTGCGAGTACTGTGGCCGCATCCTCATCGACCCGGAACTGGCCGGCGTGAAGCTGGAGGCGCCAAAGGAGGAGAAACCGAAGCGCAAGCGTGCCATCAAGAAAATAGCGAAGAAAGAAGAGCCGGCCGAGGAATAACTGGCATCGAGCGATTTTTAGACATTTCCCCCGTAAGGAAGCGCGGCTTCCCTGCGGGGGAATTTCGTTGTTTCTGCTATGTTGTTGGGTGGATAGAGGTTTCCAAGCTTAGAAAAATCTTATCCCAAAGTTTTTGTGAAAAAACTCGGCAAAAAATTGTAAGATTGGATGATAATGTTTAATTTTGCAAACGAGTAAGAAGTTCTTTTGAATGTATTATTCAAGACATTGATGGTAATAGAGTCTTCAAGACAATGTAGCATGTATGCTGCGCCGTCTTTGGCTCAGAAAGAGCGTTTGTCTCATTATCCCTCTCCGAATCCGGAAAATTCACAGATGTGGGTAGTAAGCAAATTCGTTCACGCAGAGAAGTGTTGTGTCCCTTATTATGGGCATACATACCTTGATGCGTGGGCTTTTGCATAAACCACACATCAAGGCATTTTCCGGAGCCTGGAGAGGTGGCGAGCAAAAGTTCCCACGCTTTTTCAGTTTAAGGAAATTAAATTAACAAGCACAAGCAAAGGGAGCTACTTGTGTGCCAAAACAATTATGAAAAAAATATTATTACTTTTGTGCCTAACTCTAACATGTATTTCAAGTAGTGCGAGAGATGTTAACGTCATTAGCGGAGACGCTTCTGTAGTGATGAACATTGACAATTCAGCAGTTATTGAATTCGATTATTCTAATCTGGAGATAGATGGAATCCCCTACGAAAAGTGGCTTCGTAGTAAGGGGAGAGATTATGTCAGAGGGTGGGATTCTGAGAGCCAGTATGCAGAGAAAGGATTTATCGACAATTGGAATGACGAAAATGAAACGGGTATGTTCATAGCCACAACCGATGACGAGAAAAATGCCGCTCAATATAGAATCGTAGTTTCTTTTACTTCGTTAAGTTATGGCAGTATTACCAAGAAGATTATTACAGGTATAGGAGGAAGAGCGAAGGGGAGCGGAACTATAAAAGTTTTCAAGAAAGGTTCAGACGAAGCTCTTTTGATAGTAGAATTCAAAGACGAGAGAGGCGGAAACCAATACAAATGGGCAAAGAAGCAAATGAGAAAGGCGGTTTATAGCAACCTTGGCAAAGAGACAGTTGAAGTCATTCAAGAATACTACAAGAAGAATAATAAGAACAGATAGCCTTAGATAAAAAGATTTGTTGATGGGGCAACCAATATTGTTCTTATGAGCTATGACTTCTTTTCTATCAAGCAAAAAGAGGGAGCCAAGACCCAGCTGATGTTCAGCAGTTTTTCTATATGTCTATCTATAGAATGGGGTGGTAACCTCGTTTGTCAACTGACAGCAGACAAAGCACCTCGTGATATTCGAGGCGGACTTTTCGCCATTGCGTGAGTAATGCGGTAAGGTCATTTTTATTTCGTGTTTATAACCTTAATAATGGTTATCGCCATGTGGAGACTTGCAGAAGGCCTGCCACATGGCGTTCTTTTATGGATTAACCTGCAACTTATTCGCAGTAATTATGCAGTCGTAGAGGCTCGTTTAATGCCTCCATTTTGCCCGAAAATCCGACCGAGTGATGAGTTGGTCGAAAAACGGGGCAAAATGAAAGGTGTTGTCATTCGCCTTATTGCGGTCTGTTTTGTAAAAGATTTTGATAGCTGGGCACGCCGTCAATGAACACATATCGGTGGCTCTCAAAGTCCATCTTGCAGCAGTAGGTTTCCATGCCGTTGCTGACCGCAAGATAGTCGACGTGGAGCAGGAAATTGTAGTCGGAAATCTGGTCGAAAACCTTCTTTGTGATGGCTATGTGGGGTGCTTTATATTCTATTATCATCAGTGGCTTCAGGCCTCGGTCGTAGACCAAACTGTCGGCCCGGAGCGTCTTGTCGCCTATCTGCAAACGCACCTCGTTGGCGAGCAATTCTGGAGGGTAGCCGAGGTGCCCGGTGAGGTAGTGGACGAAGTGCTGCCTGACATATTCCTCTGGCGTCAGCGCGACATATCGGCACCTGATGTCGTCCATAATCAACAGCCGGTCGCCCCGTCTGCGCAATTTTATGTCGTAGGAAGGAAGGTTTAATGAAATCATTTTATTATCTTTGCATGGCGTTTGCAAAGATAATAAAATAAATGTATGGCCGCAAAAAATAACTCGCTTACTTTCAAGCAGGTGATGGAACCGCTCAGAAATGGCGTCTTCGCCCCAGTCTACGTGCTGATGGGCGATGAGGCTTACTATATCGACAGAATCAGCGACTACATCATCAACAATGCGCTGAAACCGGAGGAGCGCGACTTCAACTTGACCGTGGTGTTTGGCGGCGACACCAATGCCGTGGCAGTGGCCGACGCTTGCCGGCAGTTCCCCATGATGGCTGAAAGGCAGGTGGTGGTGGTGAAGGAGGCGCAAAACATCAAGAACCTCGACCCTATAGTGCGCTATCTGCAGAAGCCGATGAAAACCACAGTGCTCGTCTGGTGCTACAAGAATGGCAAAATCGACGGGCGCGGCAAAATGTTGAGTCTTGCGGCGGCCAGTGGGGTAGTGTTTGAGAGCAAGAAGCTGCGCGACTATGAGTTGCCCGGATTCATCACAACCTATCTCCGCTCGAAGCAAATCACGATAGAGCCGAAGGCGGCCGAGATGATAGCCGAGCACGTGGGCAGCGACCTGAGCCGCATCGTCTCCGAGTTGGACAAACTTGTCATCTCAATAGAGGGCAAAGACAAGGTCATCAACTCCGGCATTGTCGAAAGAGAGATAGGGGTGAGCAAGGATTTCAACGCCTTCGAGTTCCGCTCGGCGATAGTCAGGAAGGACATTTTCAAAGCTAATCAGATTGCGAAATATTTTGACAGCAATCCTAAAGCTGGCTCGCTCTACAGTTTTCTCCCAATGCTTTTCAATTTCTTCCAAAATCTAATGGTGGCCCATTATTCTCCCCAAAAACAAAATCTGAGAGATGTTGCAGCCGCCCTGAATTTGAACTCGGAATGGGCCGCCAAGGATTATATGACAGGAATGAGAAATTACAGTGCCAGAAAAACTTTGGATATAATCGGCAAATTGAGAGAGGTTGATGCCAAAAGTAAGGGCATTGAGAATCCAAATACGCCCCAATCGCAGCTCATGAAGGAGCTCGTTTTCTTCATTTTGCATTGATTTTCTCACAAATAATTGGCCTTTTCGTTCCAGATTTCAGGTTTCCGAAAAGGCCAATTTTTTGGCTAAAGTTGCCCCAGCAAGCACTTTAGCAAGTTTAACCGGCCTCATTTTTGCCCGTTTTCAAGCCAAACCGAAGACCATTCCAGATTCTGAGAAAAATGGAAAAAATCGGTAATGGGGGCAAAGGCCGAATTTGCATTTAGTTTTTCTTAACTTTGGAATTGTGAAAACGATTTGGCTCAATCAAGCAATGCGATTTAAAATCACAAATACACAGTTCCATTCCGACCACTTTTTGGCCTTGTGTTTTTCGATTTGCGAACCTGAAACAATCCGCAGGGAAATAGTAGACGATTGTAAATGTATTTAAATTCACACATATTCGTTCCCATTAAACCATTAAAAGCCAGTGAGTTTGGTGTTTTTTCGTAATTTTGCGTGAACTTTATGGCTTTGTTCTGCCAGGTTTGTAGGCTTGTTTGCCATATTTGCTGAATAGTTGTCTATGTAGTTCATTATAACCCAGATGTTTAATGATGAGACTTCAACAAAACAAATATGCCGTTTTTAGATTGTAAATTTAATTTCGCAAATTCGTAAACATTATTTGTTCGTTTGGATTTATAAATGTGATTATTTCGAAGTTCGAATATGTTTTCGTTGATTTATTAATTTAAATTTGGCTGAATGAAATATTCTTTTTACCTTTGTAAATCCTAAAAGACATTGAATTATGGACAATATCAATTATCAAGATGTGAAGAGCCGAATTCTTCAACTTATGGAGAGCACGCATTTGAACCAGCAAGGCTTCGCCAATTTTCTTGGTGTGTCGCCTGCAACCATCAATGGAATATTCAAAGACAGGTCCAAAACCACCCTAATCATAGTGGATGCGATTAAAAACAAATTCCCTGGGCTCAGCTTGGAATGGCTGCTCTATGGTAGTGGTGATATGTATGGTGGCAGTTCTAACGCAAACTCGGTTTCGGGGTCTTCGGCTTCTCGGGTTATAGCAGCCGACGCCCCCCTACCCTCTGATGAGGAATCTGTTTCTTCTCATGCGCCCGCGAGTGTCAATCCTACTCTTCAATTCGAGGAAACGGCTCACAGTGTAGATAATACAATAAAAAAAACTGAGAAAGTTGTTACGAAATATATTGACAAAAAACAAAGGGTGATTACTGAGATAAGAGTCTTCTACGATGACCAAACTTGGGAGTCGTTTGTTCCCAAGCGTTGACTTGATTGCTCTATGCCCAAATTGTCTTGGCATATATTTTTTCGCTTCCATTTTTTTTGATAACTTTGTATTCATAAAAATCTGTCTATATTTTATGAAGAAATGTATAATTGACTTTGAAGTCGCTTCAGTCAACCACTTGAACTCTCATAGTGTCTTGTTGAAGCTGGCTTCGGCCAACCCATTGCCAGAGATTAAGCCTGGACAATTTGTTCAGGTGCGCGTTGATGGTTCTCCTTCCACATTCCTCCGTCGGCCGATTTCAATTAATTATGTTGACTACGATAATCGACAAATATGGCTTTTGGTGTCTGTTGTGGGCGAAGGAACCTGCCATCTATCCCAACTTGCCCCTGGCGACCAGCTGAACTGCGTGCTGCCGTTGGGCAATGGATTTCCCCAATACAGCCCGACAATGGGCGATGTGCTGCTTGTTGGAGGAGGAGTGGGTGTTGCCCCATTGCTCCATTTGGGCCATTATATTAAGGAAAATGGTGGAAAACCGTCTTTTCTGCTTGGTGCCAAGACTGCCGAAGATTTGCTTGAGCTCGACCTCTTCGGCGCTCTGGGTGATCTTTACATTACCACCGAGGATGAATCTATGGGTGAGAAAGGCTTTGTTACCAACCATTCAGCTCTTCGCGACAAGAGTTTTGACCTTGTTATGACTTGTGGTCCCAAGCCCATGATGGTCGCTGTGGCCCGCTGGTGTGCTCAGGTGGGCATAGAATGCTATGCGTCTCTCGAAAATCGGATGGCTTGCGGAATTGGCGCTTGCCTGTGTTGTGTAGAGAATACCACCCAAGGAAACCTCTGTGTATGCACCGAAGGACCTGTGTTTAATACAAAAATGTTGAAATGGTAAAATGACTTTGGTTGTTATTCATAAACATACTAATGACTTAATGATATAATTTAATTTATCAAATATAATAACACAATTATGCAATTACTCTACAACATTATAATTAAATTAATGCCAATACAACTTATATTATATCCTATTAAATCATTATACCTTTAGTTTATTAACACATTTCAATCAAAATCAAATTTGGTAGTATTTATAAATTTCTAATACAATACATCTATTCTATGGCAAATCTGAATGTAAAGATAAATGATATAACCTTTAAGAACCCCGTGCTGACGGCGTCTGGTACCTTTGGGTATGGCTTGGAGTTTGCCGATTTTGTCTCTTTAGAGCGTCTCGGAGGCTTCATTGTTAAGGGCACGACGCTTCTTCCACGCCAAGGAAACGCCTATCCACGCATGATAGAGACACCCTCTGGCATGCTCAATTGCGTGGGCTTGCAAAACAAAGGCGTTGACTATTTTTGCGACGCTATTTATCCATCGATTAAGGACATTGACACCAATATTATAGTAAATGTAAGCGGCTCCTCGCCTGATGACTATGCCGAGTGTGCCGAGCGCATTTCCCGACTCGATCGAATCCCGGCAATTGAGCTTAATATCAGTTGCCCCAACGTAAAAGATGGGGGCATGGCTTTCGGCGTCAGTTGTGAGGGCGCGGCGAGTGTGGTTCGTGCTGTACGTCGAAAGTATCCTAAAACATTGATAGTCAAGTTGTCGCCCAACGTTACCAATATCGCCGACATCGCCCGCGCTTGCGAGGCCGAGGGAGCCGACAGCGTCTCACTCATCAATACACTCATGGGCATGGCTATCGACATTGAGCACCGCCGCCCCGAACTCAGCATCACGACGGGTGGGCTCAGCGGACCGGCTATTCGCCCTGTAGCTCTGCGCATGGTGTGGCAGGTGGCCCATGCTGTCGGCATCCCCGTGATTGGACTTGGTGGCATAATGAACGCTGCCGACGCCATTTCGTTCCTAATGGCAGGCGCAGTGGCTGTGGAGATAGGCACGGCCAACTTCATCGACCCGTCTGTTACGATGAAAGTGATTGATGGAATCGACGATTGGCTTGACCGACATGGGTGCAAGTGCGTCAGCGAGATAGTCGGTGTGGTCTGACTTTTAGCTTGTTGCGACGATTTGATATAACGCAATTACAAAATAAATGGTATTTTGCATTGTTTTATACATTCATTAATGTTTTTTTGAATGTAGACCGATGCAACAAAGTCAAAAGATAGGGCATGACGTCTTTCCGTGTCATGCCCGTTTCTTTGCATGGTACGTACAGATAGATTTAACACTACCGTAATAATATTTTCCTTTTTTCTTTGCGGTTTACTTCATTTTGTATACCTTTGCATCCGATTTATAAAATATTATCAAATACAACTTATTGTTATGAGAAAACTTTTTCTTTCTTGCGTGCTGCTCGCCTTGGCGGGTGGCATCAACGCCCAGAACGAAGTGGGAGGTTGGAGCATCACACCTAAGGTGGGCCTCAACATCACATCGATGACCAACACCGACAACAGCGACCCGCGGTTTGGGCTGGCTGCTGGAGCCGAGGCCGAGTATCAGGCCACGCCTCTGCTTGGCATCTCTTTTGGCGCCATCTATTCGATGCAGGGTGTCAAAGCCGACAGCGATGAGGGCGACGGCACCATCAAGATGGACTATATCAACGTGCCCGTTCTGGCCAACTTCTATGTGGCCAAAGGATTCGCGCTGAAGGTGGGTTTGCAGCCAGGCTTCCGCGTCAACGACAAGGTGAAGGTTAGTGCTGATGGAGTAAGCGCTGAGGTGGGTCTGAAGGAAGCCCTGCGCGCTTCTGGCTCCGATGCCGATGTCAAGTCGTTCGACCTGGCCATCCCCATCGGCCTTTCCTACGAGTTCCCCATTGGCCTCAAGCTCGACGCCCGCTACAACTGGAGCGTAACAGACGCCATCTCGGTTGAGGACGAGTCGACCAAGCACAGCGTGCTACAGTTCACCGTGGGCTATTCGTTCAAGCTTTGACCCATCGCATCTCCCATTACAATTGTGGCCAACCGCCTTTGTATTTGTGCGGTTGGCCATAATTGTATTTATGGTATGATTCGCAAACTGTCATCCGGCATGGCAAGTCTAAATCTGTTGGTGGGCGATTACAAAACTTTAACAGGTTTATGTTGTGCGATGTTCACCAAATGATTAATTTCGCAGCATGGCAATGAAGAAAAAGGGATCATGAAAAGCCACATGTCAAAACAGGAAAGTGGATACGCCGATGTGATATTGTCCGCCTGTTCCTCATTTTCAATGGACTGGGCACGCGGATGGCCGAACAGTTTTTATTTCTATTATGCACAAAGGATTACGGCTGAAACTGCACTATTGATGTGTGAATATCATTTATGTGTCCTAAGTTCTTCACGACTACAGAAAAAGGCAAACTTAAAACTGTCAACTTTAAACTTCAAGTTATAAATGAGACTTATCCTCGTAACATTGCTCATGATTGCGTTAACCACCACACTCGTAGCGCAACCACAATCGCTGTTCGGCGGGCAGGAGGTGGCCATGGGCAAGATGGCCGACGGCAGCCAGCTTATGATGCACTGGATTCCGGCGAAGGGCAAACTGAGCAACTTCATGTTCACAGAGAAGCTGCCCTACATGCTGCTGGTCGACGACAATGGGCAGCATGTGTATAATACGGAAACGGGAGAGTACATCACCGACATTCGGCTGGGCAACAAGCGGCTGGTGCAGTTTGGCCATGACGGCTACCTGGCTTGCACCGACAACTGGGTCCTGCAGTTCCGTTCTGGTGCGCCCACGTTCTACAAGATGGGCGGCCAGAAGGTGTGGGAGAGCAAGCTGATGGTGGTGATGGCCAATGCTCGAAACAATGTCGTGGTGTGCGTGAAGCGCAGCAAGCCGTCGCTCTATACGGCCTTCGATATGACCACTGGCTGCCAACTGTGGCAGCAGACACTCTACGGCAAAGCCAGCCACCCGTTTCTCCATGTCTTCTCCGACCCTTCCGACAGCACGAACTATTACCTTCTGGGCGACTCCATCTACCGGCTCAACATACTCACGGGTCAGAAACTGAGCCATCCCTTTACCGCAGGAATGACTGACAAGCTGTGGAGCAAGCCCCAACTGGTCAGGCGTGTGAAGGCGTCCAACTGGGATTTCGCCCACGAGATGTACTGTTCCCTTTTCACACGGGGACTTGTGCTCGCAGGGATTCACAGCAATCCTATCTTCTCGGGCGACAGCATCTTTGTGGCCGATGCCGACAGCGTCTACTGTTTCGACAAGAGTCTGACGCCTCTGTGGCAGACAGCCATCCCCGACGGCATGGGAGCCAAGTCGGAAATCAGGCTCTCGGGGTCTCGTCTCTTGCTCATCAACCTTGGCGTGGCATTCCAGAACGGGCTAACCGGAAGAATGGGCACGCCGTTCACCGCCACCTACGACAGAGCCACAGGACGGCAACTCAGCCTCGACAGGCCAGACATCACGAAGAAAATTTATGGCGGAACATTCACTGGCGGTCGAGCCTGGTGGCAGACGTTAGGTGGGTTCTACTACAGCGACGAGGGCGACACGGTGATCCACAAGGTCAGTTGGAAACCACAGACCAACTATCAACCCGACGACAACCATCCCGACTTCTGCATTCAGGACACGGTGTGGGTGGTCGGTCCGAGTGGCGCGTTCACTCCCTTGGCCACAGGAAGCAATCAGCTCGTCGTAGAGGTCTACGGCAAGGATGTCAACGTGGTAAGGCCCGACGGTACGTGCCGCCTGTTGTCTGCCGACTCGGTCTATTTCCGTTGCCTCCACAACGTCTACTCCACCAATGGAGGTTGTGATTGCAGTCTCAGAACTCTCGAAGTAACGTCGCCACTGACCCATAACGTCTACTCCACCAATGGAGGTCCTGACCGGGTAAACAATTTCGTGGTGCTCAACCCCCGAACCAAGCAAATAGAATGTACGCTGAGGCTGAAAGGCACTGTGGCTCGAAACCATCAGGGCGACCTAATGGCCTTCTCCGACCAAGGAGCGTGGTTCAGGAAACGGCAGCAGCATTCGACCCAAATCGGTCATTAGAAACTGATGATGCTGGAGGCATCACCGCTCGATAACCGTGGGTGCTTGCACCTACGGAATCACGGTACACCATACAATCGACCCCAGCGGGGTCGCCCCACAGTGTCAGGGAGTTGCAAAGCTGTGTAAGTGGGGCGACCCCGATAGGGTCGAAGAAGAAATAGTCCACTCACCGAGGGTGCAAGCACCCTCGGTTATCGAGCGGTGATGTCTCTGACATCATTTTCTGAATGACACTTCCTAATGGCCGATTTGGATTCAAGTAATTGATGTCAGCACAGCCTACAGACAGGCATAGTGTTAAATTGTGGCCCATCAGCCCCGCCACCGAAGTGGCAAGAGGCGATGGGCCACAATTGATTTTTTTATGCTCAGGAGAGCTTAGTTCCTTCCCCTGCGGTAGGAGCGTACGCCGTAGGTGAACACCACGCAGAAGCAAAGGAGCGGCAGCACATACGACACGTTGACAGCCGGCCAACCGAGAATGGTGTGGCAGTCGATGATCATGCCCTGGAGTGGTGGCATTATGGCTCCACCCACGATGGCCATCACCAGGAAAGCGGCTCCGAGCGACGCGTCCTCGTTGGCCACGTTGCTCAACGCGATGCCATAGATGGTGGGGAACATGAGCGACATGAAGAAGCTGATGCCCACCAAGCAGTACAATCCGCCCATTCCGTCGATGCATATCGCGCCCATCGTCATCACTCCCGCGCCGACGGCAAACACCGTGAGCAGCTTGCTCGTGTTGACATACTTCATCAGGTATGTGCTGATGAATCTGGCCGAGAGGAAGAGGCACATGGCCACGATGTTGTAGGTCTGAGCCGTGGCCTTGTTGATGCCCAGATGGTCGGCATACTGGATGATGAACGTCCACGTCATGATCTGCGCCGCGATGTAGAACATCTGCGTCAGCACTCCCTCGCGGTAGTTGTGGTTGTGCCACAGGTTCTTCAGGTTGATGCCGACGGTGTTGTTCTTCGCCGGCTGCACCGACGTCTTCGGCATCTTCACGCACGCTATGATGACAAACATCACCACCACGGCGCATCCGATGGCCACATACGGGTCGCGTATCACGTCGAGGTCGTGCAGGCGGATGGCCGCCTTCTGCGCGTCGGGCAGACTGTGGAAGATGATCTGCCCGGCTGCGTCGCGCTTGTCAGAAATCAAGTTTGGCAGCACGATGAGCGAAGCCACCGACATGCCGATGAGCGAGCCCATGGGATTGAACGACTGTGCCATGTTCAGCCTTCGCGTGGCCGTTTTCTTCGGGCCGAGCGAGAGGATGAACGGGTTGGCCGTGGTCTCGAGAAACGCCAAGCCGAACGTGAGCACGTAGAGCGAGATGCAGAACATGGAGAAGTCCTGCCGTGCCGCCGCCGGAATGAACATGAACGCGCCGATGGCATAGAGCGCCAGACCGACGAGGATACCGTTCTTAAAGCTGTACTTGCGTATGAATAGCGCCGCCGGCACAGCCATGGTGGCGTAGCCGCCGTAGAAGGCGAACTGCACCATCGAAGCCTTGGTGGCCGATATTTCCATCACAGTCTGGAAAGCGGCCACCATAGGGTTGGTTATGTCGTTGGCGAAGCCCCAAAAGGCGAAAAGGGAGGTGATGAGGACGAATATCAGCAGATATTCCCTTGGCACCAGTCTTTCTTTTTCCATGCTTGGGGTCTTACATTATTTATATATTGGGCCAAGGGCCAGGCACGCGCGGAAGTCGGCACCTTCGCGGTCCATGCCAAACGCGTTCCACGTCGACGGGCGGAATATCTGATTGGTCGGCACGTTGTGCATGCACACTGGTATGCGCAGTATCGAGCACAGGGTGATTATGTCGGCTCCGATGTGGCCGTAGGCTATCGCACCGTGGTTGGCGCCCCAGTTGTTCATCACCGAGTAGACGTCCTTGAACGCGTCCTTTGTTGGGTCGAGGCGTGGCACAAACCATGTGGAAGGCCATGTCTTGTCGGTGCGCATGTTGAGTATGTTGAACGCGTTCGGGTCAAGGTCGACGGTCCATCCCTCAGCGAGCTGCAGCACCGGGCCGAGGCCCATCACGCGGTTCACGCGCAGCATCGTCATAGGCATGCCGCCACGGGTGAGGAAGCTGCTCGAGCATCCGCCGCCACGGAAGTAGTCGCGGTCGGCTGGGAACCACGTCGTGGCGTCGAGGCAAGCTTCCACGTCGTCGTTGTTCATCTCCCACGGCGACTTCATCACCGGGTTGCCGTCCTTGTCGCTCATGGCGCCGGTGGCGTCGAGTGTGGTGGCTCCCGAGTTGATCAGGTGGATGAATCCGCCCGCGGCGCGTCCTGTCGGTGTCCAGCCCGTCACTCTCTTCACGGCCTCAGGGCTCCAGTAGGTGCGTATGTCGGAGAACATCATGCCCTTGTTGGTCAGCAGGTGGCCGAAGAGCATCGCCACGCCGTTGAGCGAGTCGTTCTCTGTGGCCAGCACGCCAGCCTCGCGAATGCCGTTCCAGTCGAACGATGTGCATATCAGCGACTCAGGGAAGTCGAAGTTGGGCTTGTAGTCGGTCCACTGCCTCTGTCCCTGCACTCCGCCTGCTATGGCGTTGTGGCCGAGCGACTCCTCGTGGTAGCCCATCTCGTCGAGCTTCGGGTTGCCGTGCATCAGGTCGCGGATGATCATCATGCACTTCACGGTGAACTCCCACGTCTCGTCGAGCTCCTTGCGGCTCTTGCCCTTACCGCGCTCTATGTTCCAGTCGCGGCCCTCGTGAGGCACGCAGTATTTGCGGGTCCACTCCATGGCGCGCTCGAACTCCTCGTGGTCGTAGATGCCGAGGTCGATGCGGCGCAATATCTCCACCAGGTCGACATACTCGTTGCGCATGCCGAGATACTGCTGGAAGAAGTCGCTGTCCACTATGCTGCCGGCTATGCCCATGCATGTGTTGCCCATGGAGAGGTAGCTGCGGCCGCGCATTGTTGCCACGGCCTGAGCGGCGCGTGCGAAGCGCAGTATCTTCTCAGCCACGTCGGCCGGTATGGTGTTGTCGTCCAAGTCCTGAACGTCGTGGCCATAGATGCCGAAAGCGGGCAGTCCCTTTTGGGCGTGGGCGGCGAGCACGGCGGCCAGATAGACTGCTCCCGGACGCTCGGTGCCGTTGAATCCCCACACAGCCTTGGGGTAGTAGGGGTTCATGTCCATCGTCTCGGAGCCATAGCACCAGCAAGAGGTTACGGTGATGGTGCTGCCCACGCCCTCGCGCTCGAACTTCTCGGCGCAGGCCGCGCTCTCGGCCACACGGCCTATCGTGGTGTCGCTGATGACGCACTCCACGGGCGAGCCGTCGCCATTCCTAAGGTTGCTGCTGATCAAGTCGGCCACTGCATGAGCCAGGGCCATGGTCTTGCCCTCAAGTCCTTCTCTGATTCCTCCCTCGCGGCCATCGATGGTCGGACGGATTCCAATTTTTGGGTACTTCATTTGTTAAGGTTATTTGGTTATTGATGTTTTTTGATTGTTTTCCGCACCGCTCGTGCGGGAAGTAGATTAATCAGATGCAAACTTACAAATTTTTGTTTGTAATCGTTCACTCTGACAAGAATAAATAACGTTTTTTCAGCATCTACAGTCCTGATGGGCCAATGTATGCCAACTGTATTTATGCCGCAAAGGTACACTTATATTAATAATCACAGGTGGACAATCGTCCCAAATGTTTGCAATATTTTCCTTTTCTATGTAGAATGGCCGAATTGAGGTGGCAGAGCGACGCTCAGAGCCTGACAGTCTTTTGTAGCAGCAGGCAGTCGAGCACGGTCATGGCGGCCATGGCCTCCACTATCGGCACGGCACGGGGCACTACGCACGGGTCGTGGCGGCCGTGTGGGTGGATTGTGGTGGCGTGGCCGTCGGTGTCAACGGTCTGTTGCTCTTTCAGTATTGTCGGCACGGGCTTGAAAGCCACTCGGAAGACGATGTCCTCGCCATTGCTGATGCCGCCCTGTATGCCGCCGCTGTTGTTGGTTGAGGTGTGGATCCGCCCATTGACGGTGGTGAATGGGTCGTTCAGCTCTGACCCCAGCCTTGAGGCCGAGGCAAAGCCACTGCCTATCTCGAAGCCTTTGGCCGCGTTTATGCCCATCATAGCCGCGGCCAAACGTGCGCTCAGCTTGCCAAACTCAGGGTCGCCAAGCCCGGCTGGACATCCACGGACCACTCCCGTTATCACTCCGCCCACGGTGTCGCCATCAGCTTTCACCTTTTCTATCAGCTCTATCATCCTCTGGGCCACAGCAGGGTCGGGGCAGCGCACAATGTTCTGCTCGGCTTGCCCTGGTTGGTAATGGGTGTAGTCGGCCTCCAGTTTGATGCCGCCCACTTGCGACGTGTAGGCGCTTGTGCTGATGCCCACTTCGCGCAGTGCCAACTTGGCCAAGGCTCCGCCCACCACGCGTGATATGGTGGTGCGTGCCGACGAGCGTCCGCCGCCACGATATTCCCTGATGCCGTATTTCGCTTGATAGGTGTAGTCGGCGTGCGACGGGCGGTAGACATCGCGCAGCTCGCTGTAGTCGCGTGAGTGCTGGTCGCGGTTTCTCACCATGAAGCCTATTGGGCAACCAGTGCTCAGCCCCTCGCTCACTCCGCTCAGCAGCTCCACCGTGTCGGTCTCCTGCCGCCCGGTGGTTATCTTGCTCTGGCCTGGGCGGCGGCGGTCAAGCTCGTGCTGGATGAAGTCGGTGTCGATTCTGACGCCCGCGGGCATGCCGTCCACCACTCCGCCAATGGCGGGGCCGTGGCTTTCGCCGAAAGTGGTCAGCCGGAATATCCGTCCTGTGGTGTTGCTCATGGCCTCATCCTTTCTCTTCCTTGTGCTGGCAGTTGCAGTCGCCATCGCAACCTCCGTCCTCGCCGTGGCAGTCGCATTCCTCCTTACCCTCGCCGTGGCAGTGTTTGCCGCAGTGGCCGCCGTGGTGGCAGTGGTGCGGCTGGCGCGACTGCTGCACCTCGTCGTCGGTGGCCTCGCGGTTCTCCAGCACGTGGCCCACAAACCTTAGCACTCGGCCAGCCAGTGGATGGTTGAGGTCCATCAGCACGTTGTCGTTGTCCATCTCCACCACCTGACCGTAGAAGCGGTTGCCCTCAGCGTCCTGCAGTGGCACGTAGGCCTCGGGGTAGATGTGCTCGCCGTCGAAGTGGTCGTTGATGTAGAAGATTGTCTTCGGCAGCGTGAGCACTCGGCCCGGGTCGTAAGCGCCAAAGGCCTCGTCGGGCTGCAGTGTGAAGTCGAAGTCAGTGCCGGTGGGCAAGGTGGCGAGTTTGTTCTCAAACGCCTCAAGGGCCAGCCCCATGCCGCTGACGAATGTCATCGGTTGCTCCTCGGTGGCTTGCTCCATCAGCTTCTCCACGCCGTCGAGAGTGGCGTGCAGGTCGTAGGTGACGGTTATGTAACGGTTGTTTTCCATGCTTTCTGTTTGTTTTGTTTGCAAAGATAGTGTTAATAATCCACTCTGGCAAATAAAACCGACAAAAAACGGGGCAGCCCCATTGATAGGACAGCCCCGTTCTGGCTATATATGAAAGTGGCCCGAAGGCCGAGTGTTCACTTGTCGATGCCGCGGTTGTTGATGGTGGCGTTGAGCAGCATCAGATACTTGTGGTACTGTGTGCGGTCGAGCACGTCGCTCATGTACTTCACGTTGCGGGCCAGTGCCTTGTCGACTATAGCCTTGCGCTCAGCGTCGTCCTTGGCGTATTTGGCCTTGCCCATCTCCTTGCTGAATGTCTCCTGCCCCTCGCGCACGAGCTCGAACTGGCCCGATTGGAGTTCCAAAGCGTTCGACAGGCTGAAGATGTTGAAGTTCATCTCGTACATGTCGTTCATGTTCTTATTGTTGGCATTTTCATCGGCTGCATACATCGAAGTCATGCTGAGCACTGCTATCAGAGCTAATACAATCTTTTTCATAATCATTTTTCCTTTCTTTACTTGTTAAACATCTTTGCCCACCTGTTGTGCGGGCTTGTTATCCTGGTCTCGGGAGCAGCTCTTGTCTCCTTTCGACGGTGCAAAGGTAGTGAGCCTTGGCGACGCTACCAAACATTTTGCAATGTTGTGTGCGTTAACAGTGTCCTTTTTTGACCAAAATCAATAAAGATTGCTTTCGGATTGAAATTCCATAGCGTTGCTGTAACATTGTTGTTTCATTGCCATAGGGGTTGTCTTACGCTGCAAAAGTTTTTGTTTTTCATCGTCCATCAATTGTTGTCCAATCGGCTAACAACTGTTGTCCAATTGGCTAACAATTGTTGGCCGATTGGACGACAATTGACAGACGATGTATTTTCGGCACTTTTGCGCGGCAAAACGCCCCTGTCAGAGCGTTGCAGAGGCGGCATCGGGCTGTTAACCCAAATCGGTCATTAGCTTGCATTATTCAAAGAATGATTATCCGCAATAAGGTGAAGAGCCCCGACGGGGCTCAATCATGCTTAACAGACTAAGTGAAACGCAGTCTGGGGTGTGCAGGCGTCTTCAGCAACAGCCTCGAGGAGGCTGAATGGCACGAAGTGCGCAGCGGTCAGTTGTCTCAAAGTGGAGGTATAGTGCGCACTGCGTGCTATTGTGCCCCCTCGGGACACATTGGGGGCGGCGGTTTGCTCCCCCACTGCATTTTGACTGTCGTCAAAAGCGCAGTCGCTTCGCTCCTTTAGACTGTTAAGCATGATTCAGCGTCTCCGACGCTGCTTTCCCCCAATAAGCGGATAATCATTTTCAAAGATATCAAATCTCTGTGAAAGAAAGTAGTGGCCGTACCTTGAGTCGGCCATTATTAATGTTCGACCTCTTTTTTAAGCGGTTGCGACATTATTTTAGCCTACATTATTCACGCTTAAGCTGTTGAAAACTGCCAATGTTGACTCCACTTGCAGGGGCCGTGTAGGTAGGGTTAGGGCCGGCCCTAAAACAATGTAATTACCTTTTTTAATAGGTCGAACATTAATAAGGGCCGGCCCTAACCCTACCTACACGGCCCCTGCAAGTGGCAGGTATAACGACAACAATCTATGAATAATGCACCCTCCTACAAGTGATAGTCTATGTATGATTGTCTAATGACAGATTTGGGGTAAAGCCGCTATTCCGTCAGGCCAAAAAGTCGATGGCTATCGCGAAATGGCAATTTTGCCAAGTGTGGACCAGTTGTTTTATGCCATGCTGGGGAATGTCAGCACATAAACTCTAATAACCTATATCATTCATAGATATTATCCACTTGTAGTGGCCGCCCTTGTGGCGGCCATAAAGCAATGTCGCAACCGCTTAAAAAATAGGTCGAACATTAACCCAAATCGGTCATTAGGAAGTGTCGTTCAAAAAAATGATGTCGGAGACATCACCGCTCTATAACCGAGGGTGCTTG